>NZ_JBSRQL010000012.1:0-137142 GCF_054083135.1 Stenotrophomonas maltophilia group sp. LNF247 | reverse complement strand
TAACCGGACCCACCCCGCCATCCCACAGGAAGCCAGCTTTTGCTTCGGCGGTTGCTGTTGCTCCGGCTTGCAGCAGGTGCAGGGCCGCAGGCCCTGCCGCCGCACCCTACCGCCCCATGACCCTGGCGATCGCTTCCAGCAGCAGTTCACCGGTCACCGGCTTGCGCAGGAAACCGCCGATGCCGGCCGCTTCCACCTGCTGCTGCAGGTCCGGATCGGTCCGCGCGGTCACGGCAAGCAGCGGCAGCATGTAGCCCTGGTTGCGCAGGTGCTGGGCCAGTTCGAAACCGCTCAGGCCCGGCAGGTCCAGGTCCAGCAGGCCGACGTCGAAATCGCCGGCACTGATCTCGCGCAGCGCCGCCAGCGCATGGCCTGCATGCACCACCTCATGCCCACGCGCACTCAGCAGCCCGCGTATCACATCGGCCACGGTCGCGTCGTCTTCCACCAGCAGTACCCGCAATGGCGGCATGTTGGCCGCTTCCTGGCGGTGCGTATCACCCTCTGCCTCGGCATGGGCATCGACCACCATCGGCAACGGCAACGTCACGCCGAAGCAGGTGCCACGACCGAGCTGGCTCTCCACCTGGATCCGCCCTTGCATGGCATGCGCCAGTTCGCGGCAGATTGCCAGGCCCAGGCCACTGCCACCGTACTGTGCAGCGGTGCGTGCGCCATCGGCCTGCTCGAAGCGGCGGAAAAGGCGCTGCTGTTGTTCCTGGCTGATGCCCGGGCCGGTGTCGCGCACTTCGAAATGCAGCGATCGCAGTTCGGCGTCGCTACGGGCGTGCAGGGTGATGGTGCCGCGGCTGGTGAACTTGACCGCATTCGAGAGCAGGTTCAACAGGATCTGCCGTACCCGCATTGCATCGCCGTTGGCCTGCAGGCCGGCGGGCAGCTGGTTGTCGAGCGTGAAACGCAGGCCCTTCTGCGCCGCCAACGGCCCCATCAGCGCGGCCAGGTCCTGCAGCAGGCTGCCCAGTGCGAACGGCTTGTGCTGCAGCTCCAGGCGGCCCGATTCGATCCGCGCCAGGTCCAGCGCATCGTTGACCAGATGCAGCAGGTGCTCGCCGGCATGGCGGATCGATTGTGTATAGCCACGCTGCTGCGGATCCAGCGGCGAGGCCAGCAGCAGCTCGCTCATACCCAGCACACCGGTCATCGGTGTACGTATCTCGTGGCCAAGATTGGCCAGGAAGCGGGTCTTGGCCGCCGACGCCTGTTCGGCCAGTTCCTGCTTGTGCAGCGCAAGCTGGTAGGCGTGGCGACGTTGCAGGCGCCGACGGTAAAGCCAGGCGAACCAGCTGGTCAGCAGCAGCGCGAACGAGGCAAGCATCAACAGGCCGGACAAGCTGCGCCACCACGGTGGCTGCACGCGGAATTCCAGGCTCTGCACACGTGACCAGACATGGTCAGCCGACCGCGCCTGCACTTCCAGCCGATAGCTGCCCGGTGCCAGCCGCGAGAACAAGCGCTCACCGGCCGGCCCCACTTCCACCCAGTCCGGGTCATAGCCGGCCAAGCGGTAACGATAGGTGTTGGACGCCGAATCGGCGAACGACAACAGGCGCGCGACGATGCGCAGATCGCGGTCGCCGTCGGCGATCTGCAACGGCGCGTCGTGGGTGAGGTCCAGCACCTGCTCGTTGCGGCGCACCTCCACCCGCTCGATCACCAGCGGCGCACGCCGCATCGACGGACGTACCTGCTTCGGGTCGAACACCACCACACCGGCCGGTGTACCTGCCACCAGATGACCGTCTGCCGACATCACCAGCGTGTGTTCGCGGAATTCCTGGCTCGGCAGGCCATCGTGCACGCCATACAGGCGCACACTCTGGCCGTCGGCCCCGATGCGCACCAGGCCACGCGCACTGGTTGCCCACGCAACCCCCTGCGCATCGACCACCAGCCCCGAGGCGGAGATCGCCGGGTAGCCCTGCTCTGCACCGATCACGGCCTGCCGCTCCAGCCGGCCCTGGCTCCAGCGGTAGCGCGACAGGCGGCCATCTTCGGACAGCCAGACCTGGCCATCGGTGCCCACGTGCAGTGCATGGATCGCGGTCGCCGGCGCACCCGGCACCGGCTGGAAACGCTCGCTTTCCGGCAGCCACTGCAGCAGGCCACGGCTGCTTGCCAGCCAGATATGGTCCTGTGGCCCGCATTCCACGTCCAGATTGAGCTGGCCCTGCTGCAATCCACGCTGGCCATTATCCAGTTGGCGCCGCAGGCGCCCATCCAGATCGCGTTGCTGAAGCCCCGACGGCAGCATCAGCCAGAGACTGTCACCATCACAGGTCATCATGGATTCGATGACTCCTTCCATGGTCGCGTCGGCGCCGGCATCCCGGCCCCAGCGGCGCAGATCACGCCGCTTCGGGTCATAGCGCAGCAGTGCGTCGTTGGAACCGATCCAGACCTGGCCGCGGCGATCCTCGCGCACCGAGGTCAGCCAGTGCATGCCGTTGACCCAGGTACGGTGCTGTTCGATGCTGCCGGTCTTCGGATCGAAGCGGTCCAGCGCGCCGTGGCTGCCGACCGTCCAGATGCCGCCATTGCTGGAGGGGCTGGTGCCCAGCACGAAGGCATTGCGCAGCGAGCGCGGGTCGTCCTCCAGCCGCGACAGCACCGAGAACTGCCACCAGCGCGGCAACAGGTGCCACAGGCCGGCATTCGTGCTGGCCAACCAGATGCCGCCCTCGCGATCCTCGTAGGCACCTGTCCAGTTCGGGCGCACCGGGCCACGTGCCACCGCGCTGTACAGGGGCACGGCCTGGTACTGGCCATCGACCGCCCGGCCGAGGCCGGTGCGGGTGTCCAGCCAGTGCCCGCCCTGCTCGTCGCGCAGCATCATGCCCAGCACCTGCTCGCCTTCGGGCAGCTTCCAGGACGGTGCCTCGAAACGACCATCGGGACGGCGCACCATGGCGCCGGCCATCGTGCTGATCCAAAGGCTGCCATCGGATTCGGCCGTCAAGCCATTGATCAGCAGGCTGGGAATGATGCCGGCCCCGACCCGCTCAAAGTCCGTGCCGGTCCAGCGCGCGACGCCATGCTTGGTGCCGATCCACAGGCTGCCGTCAGCCAGGGTGGCCAGGTACGGCACCGATGCCGCCGGCAGGCTGCGCGGGTTGTTCGCTTCAGGCAGGAAGCGCTGCAACCGGTCCTGGTTGTCCAGGCGGTACAGACCACCTTCGTGGGTGCCGAACCAGACCGAACCATCCGGCGTGGTGGCCAGGCTCCAGACCGTGTTGGTGCCCATCAACGGCTGGCTGCTGCGGTCGTAGAAGTGCAGCTGGCGGCGATCGGCCGACATCCGTACAAGGCCGGCGTTCTCGGTGCCGATCCAGAGCTGGTTGCGGGCATCGACCAGCACCGTCCAGATGCGGTTGTCGCGCAGGCCGTCTTCCGAGCGCCAGATCCGGTAGTTGCGCCCGTCGTAGCGGGCCAGGCCGTCATTGGTAGCGATCCAGAGGTAACCGTAACGATCCTCGGCCATGCGGTTCACGGTGTTGGACGGCAAGCCGTCGAACACCGTCACCTGGCGCGGGTTCGGTGGCACCGGCTGCGCCGCAGCGGGTGACAGGCCGCACAGGAGGACCAGCAGCAGCATCGCCGCCCGCAGATACACCACCGATTGCCTCCTCACGCTGCTTCTGATGATTCCCGCACTACGGGCGTCGGCATGGTAAACCGAAAGTCGCGACGTTCACGCCCGGCGCTGGCGCATTCAAAGGGCGGTTTGTCGTTTTGCGCGCGCCTGGGCAATGGCAGTCACCAGCATGTCACCGGTCACCGGCTTGCGCAGGAAGCCATCGAACCCAGCCGCCAGGACCTGGGTCTCGGCGTAGGCGTCGGACCGTGCAGTGACCGCCACCAGGGGAAGTTCATAGCCCATGGTGCGCAGCTGCCGGGCGATGGCGGTGCCGTCCAGCGCCGGCAGATCCAGATCAAGCAGGCCCACGTCAAAGCCATCGGTGGCGATCTCCGATAGCGCGCCCAAACCATGCAGCACGTGCACCACGTCGTGGCCACGGCCACGCAGCAGGCCGGCGATGACCTCGGCCACGGTCGCGTCATCCTCCACCAGCAGGATGCGTAGTGGCGGCAGCATCGGCAGTACCGGCAATTCGCCCGGCGCATTGGCGGCCTGCCGGTTCCAGGGCAGCGGCAGCCATACCCGGAAGCGGGCGCCCTTGCCCGGCTGGCTGTCCACTTCAATCCGCCCGTTCATGGCCACGGCCAGCTCCTGGCAGATCGCCAGGCCCAACCCGCTGCCTCCATAGCGCGACGCGGTGCGCGGGCCATCGGCCTGTTCGAAGCGATGGAACAGGCGGTCCTGCTGCTCGGCGTTGATGCCCGGGCCGGTGTCATGCACTTCGAAGCAGAGTCCACCACCGTTGTCTTCCAGCCGCACAGCCAGGCCGACGTGCCCGCGCTCGGTGAACTTGATTGCATTGCCCAGCAGATTGAGCAGGATCTGCCGCACGCGCATCTCGTCGCCACTGACGCTGATCGGCCCAGGTGGATCGTCCCCACGGCGGAACTCCAGATTGCGCTGCGTTGCCATCGGCTGCATCAACGCCTGCACCTGGTCGAGCAGGCTGGCCAGATCGAACGGGCGCAGGTCCAGCTCCAGCCGGCCGGCCTCGATGCGGGCCAGATCCAGCGCGTCATTGACCAGCCGCAGCAGGTGGCTGCCCGCCTGCTGGATCGAGCCTGCATAGCTGCGCTGCACTGGATCCAGCGGGGTGGCCAGCAGCAGTTCGCTCATGCCGAGCACGCCGGTCATCGGCGTGCGCACCTCATGGCCCAGCGTGGCCAGGAACCGGCTCTTGGCCTGTGATGCCTGCTCCGCCAGCTGCTGCTTGTGCACGGTCAACTGCCATTGCTGGCGGCGGCGCAGCCGCGCACGGATCGACCACACCACGATGAGCAGCAGCAACGAGCCGATCAGCAGGTAGCCGAAGATCGCCATGCCGCTGCGCCACCAGGGTGGCAAAACCTTTACCTGCAGCCGCTGCGAAGGTGTCCAGGCGCCACTGGCCGTCGCCGCCTGGACTTCAATGACGTAGCTGCCGGTCGGCAGCCGCGACAGCGTGCGTTGGCCGTCACCGCCCTGCTCCACCCAGTTCTGGTCGTAGCCCTGAACCCGGAAGCGGTAGCGGTTGCCCTGCGGGTTGGCATAGGAAAGCAGCCGCGCATCAATCTGCAGGTCACGGTCATCCGGCCCCAGCAACAACGTGCCGCTGGTCGGCAGCGGTTGCCAGCCACGGGCATCATCGCGCCGCACGCGGACCTCGGCGATCACCAGTGACGAAGGCGGCAGCGTGGTATCGGCGGCATTCACA
Organism: Stenotrophomonas maltophilia group sp. LNF247; assembly: GCF_054083135.1. Lineage (NCBI taxonomy): Bacteria > Pseudomonadati > Pseudomonadota > Gammaproteobacteria > Lysobacterales > Lysobacteraceae > Stenotrophomonas > Stenotrophomonas maltophilia group sp. LNF247. The sequence goes on along the minus strand of NZ_JBSRQL010000012.1, from coordinate 131,791 downwards.
TCGAACTCGACCAGGCCGGTCTGGGCCACCGCCAGCACGCGACCGTCGGCATTCACCGCCGGCGGCCGGCTGGTGAACTCGGCGTCCGGCAGGCCATCGCGTTCGTTGAACTGCTGCAGGCGGCGCGCTTTCGGATCCCATCGCAGCAGGCCACGTGGCGTGGTCGCCCACAGGCGGCCGTCTTCGGCCAACGCCAGCCCCCCCATGCTCACCGGCGGCACGCCCGCACTGCCATCAATGCGCTGGATCAGGCGCAGGCTCATGCCATCCCACTGATAGCGCTCGAGCGCACCTTGCCGGGCCAGCCACAGCTGCTGCGGATCGACCCACACCAGGTCATAGATCAGCCCGCGCGAAACGCCCGGCACCGCTTCGAAGCGCCCGGCCTGTTCACGCCAGATCCCCATGTCGCCCATCACCCAGGCCTTGCCCTGGGCATCGAAGCGGATCTGCTCAATCGGTGAATCGGCCGTCTTGCGGAAATCCTCCAGCGGGTAGCTGCGCAGTATGCGGCCGTCGGCACTGCGTTGCTGCAGGCCGAGGTTCATCACCGACAGCCAGACCGTGCCATCGGCGGCCTGCCGCATCAGATCGACGCGCTGGCGCAGGTCCGCGCCCCCGTCGATACGCCAATCGTGCAACGCGCCGGTGGCCGGGTCGTACACGCTGATGCGGCCGGCACGCCCCAGCCACAGGCGCCCGTCCGGCCGCGGCAGCACCGACCACACCGCCCCGCTGCCAATCTCGCGATCGCTGGCCAGCAACCGCAGGGTTCCCTGCGCATCCAGCTGGTACACGCCATGTGCCGAGCCAACGTAGTAGTTCTGGCCATCGCTGGCTGCACTCAACAGGTACTGGCTGTCCAGCGGCTTGCCGTCAAGCTGGTTCCAGATCGAAAACCGGCGCCAGTCCGGGGGCAGGTAGGCCAGGCCTTGGGTCAGCAGCGCCACCCACAATCCGCCCTCGTGGTCCTGCAGCAGATCGAGCACACCACTCTGGGCAGTGAGGAAACCACTGCCGCGGTCGCCATCGAGCCGCCACAGCATGCTGGCATCTCCACGCAACAGGCCATCGGAGGTGCCTGCCCAGTAACCGCCCTGGCGATCAGCCAGCACCAGCGCCGAACGCAGGCGCGCACTGTCGGCCCAGCGTGGACGACTGACCCGGTCCTGCGGGTCGATACGGTAGAGGCCGTCATTCTGGCTGCCGGCCCAGATCGAGCCGTCGGGGTCGCGGCTCAGGCGCAACACGCTCAGCGCCCCCAGTTCGCGCGGTGCGACAGCCTCGAACCCAGTCCCGTTCCAGCGCGCAATGCCCGCCTCGGTGCCGATCCAAAGGCGTCCCTGCGCATCGACCAGGCTGCTGTAGATGGTATTGCTGGGCAATCCCTCGGGACGGGCCGGATCATGCTCGAAGAAGCGCAGGCTGCCATCTTCACCGAAACGGCAGACGCCATGGCCGCTGGTGCCGATCCACAGTGCATCCTCGGCGTAGGCCAGCGTCCAGAACTGGCTCATGCAGGGGCCGTTGACGGTATCAAAGGTCTTGAAGCGGTCGCGGTCGGCATCCAGCCGGGCCACGCCCTTGCCATTGATGCCGACCCAGACGCGGTCCAGGGGATCGACCAGCAGGGTCTCGATTTCGTTGCCGGGCAGCGAGCCCGGCTGCTCCGGATCATGTTCCCACACCCGCAGGTTGCCACCGTCATAGCGCACCAGGCCACCATCGGTGGCGGCCCAGACATGGCCCTGGCGATCCTCGGCCAGCGCCAGCACCATGCGCGAGGGCATGCCTTCGGCGGCACCGAAACGGCGCAGCCGCGGTGTCTCGGCCATGTCCGGGGCCGCAGCCGCCGCGGCAAATGCCATCAGCAGCAGCCCCATTCCCGCGATGCCCCGGCGCCACAGGCGCCAACCGCTCGTCATCCTGAACCCCCTGTCCTGCCCCGATTGTCACACAGCGCCGGGTTCATGGCTGCAACAGGCTGTTTCCACCGGTGGACCCACCACGAACTGTTGCAGCCATGCACGCAACGTTGGCGGGGGGCTGTGCGTATGATCGCAACGTCCCCTTCCGGAGCCCGCCATCGATGCGTCCCTGCCTGGCCCTGCTGCCGATGCTGCTCGCCACCGCTCCCGCCTGGGCCGATGCGGATACCTATCGCCTCGATCCGGTGCATACCCGTGTGCTGTTCACCATCGACCACGCCGGTTACTCGCAGGCGATGGGCACGGTCTCCGGCAGTGAAGGACGCCTGCAGTTCGATCCCGACAACTGGCGCGAAGCCACACTGGACGTCGAGGTTCCCGTGTCGCGATTGGACCTTGGTGATGCCAAATGGAACCAGGCCACGCTGGCGCGCAGCCTGCTGGATGGTGAGCGCTTCCCGAAGGCACACTTTGTCTCCAGCCGGGTCGAACCGATCGATGCAAGGCGCGCCCACGTGATCGGCACCCTGACCCTGCGCGGGGTCAGCCAGGAGATCACGCTGGACGTGACCCTCAACGCCATCAAGCGCTACCCCCTGCCCCCATTCCGACGCACCGCCGGTTTCTCGGCCAGCACCACGCTGAGCCGGCGCGCGTTCGGCATCACCGCCTGGCCGGGCGTCATCGGTGATGCAGTGCAGTTGAGGATCGAGGCTGAAGCCACCCTCGACCGCAGCGACGCCCCGGGAACTCCCGCTCCCGTTCCGCACTCCGACCCCAAGATGGCCCGCTAGAGGACCTTTCATGACCGCCAAGAACACCCCCGCCGCCTGGGGGAGTGTCAGCCAGATCCTGCATTGGTTGATCGCACTGCTGATCCTCGCCCTGGGCGTGGTCGGCCTGACCATGGGCGAGCTGCCCAAGACCCCCAAGTATTTCTGGGTCTATACCGCGCACAAGTCGATCGGCATCACGGTGCTGGCGCTGGTGCTGTTGCGCTTGGGCTGGCGCCTGTATGCCGGTGCGCCGAAGCCGGTGCCGGGCGTGCCCAGCTGGCAGGAACGCATCGCCAGCGCCACCCACGTGCTGCTGTATGTGCTGATGTTCGCCATCCCCCTGTCGGGCTGGCTGTACGACTCGGCCAGCGGCCTGCGCCCGTTCCGCTGGTTCGGCCTGGTGGATGTGCCCAAGCTGAGCGGACCCGACCCGCAGGTTGTCGCGGTGTCACATGCCATCCACGAATACGGCTTCTGGCTCTTGATCGCGGTGGTACTGGCCCATGCCGGTGCCGCCTTCTACCACCACCTGTTCCAGCGCGATGCGACCCTGTCCCGCATGTTGCCGCGCGGCTGGCTTGCCTCCCCTCAGAAGGACTGACCGATGAACCTGAAACTGACCACTCCGGCCGCCGTGGCCGCCGCCCTGGCCGGCATGCTGGCTACCGCCCCGGCGCTCGCTGCCGACTATGCGCAGGCCCCCGGCGCCGGCTCGATCCTGGTGTTCGCGACCAAGTACGACGGCGAGGTGTTCACCGGCAGCTTCCCGGGCTTCGCCACCAAGCTCAGCTTCGACCCGGCCAATCCGGCCGCCGGCTCGCTGGACGTGGTGATCCCGCTGGCCGGTGCCAAGAGTGGCAACAGCGACCGCGACTCGACCCTGCAGGGTGCCGACTTCTTCAACGTCGGCAAGTTTGCCACTGCGCGCTACACCGCCAAAGGCTTCCGCGCGGTCGGCAACGACCAGTTCGCCGCCGATGGCACCCTCGAGCTGCGTGGCGTCAGCAAGCCGGTCACCCTCACCTTCACCTGGAAGCCGGGCACCCAGCCGGTGCTGACGGGCAAGGCCACGGTCAAGCGCCTGGACTTCGGCGTCGGCGGTGGCGACTGGGCCGATACCAAGACCATCCCGGATGAGACCGCGATCAGCACGATCGTGAAGTTCGACGCGAAATAACACGCCTCCGGTAGTGCCGGCCGCCGGCCGGCATCACCGGGAACAGAGGGGTTGCCGGCCAGCGGCCGGCACTACCGATCGACGGCCAGCCAGGCCTGCACCGTGGCCGCGTCGAACGGCCAGTCCAGCTCGCGGTCATCGCGCTCGTCGCGGAGCACCGGCACCCGCGCGCCGTAGCGCGATTCCAGCGCCGGCTGGTCATCCAGGAACACCGATTCGAACTCCGGCGCCCGCGCCTTGGCCAGTTCGGCCAGGGCCATGTCGCACAGGTGGCAATCGTCACGCTGGAACAGAGTCAACACCGGTTTTGCTCCCTCTGCCGAAATGCTGCGCCGCAGCCATGGAAGTGCGGCGTGAGCCGCTAGAATAGCGGTCTCTTCCGGTACCCGCAGTACGGCATCCATGGCTGTCAGCACGTTCGACGTTTTCAAGATCGGCATTGGCCCGAGTTCCTCGCACACCGTCGGGCCGATGAAGGCCGCCGAGCGATTCATCCATCGCTGGCTGCTCGATCCGGGCCGCCTGCCCGAGGTCGCGCGCATCCGCGCCGATGTCTATGGCTCGCTGGCGCTGACCGGCCGCGGCCACGGCACCGACAAGGCGATCCTGCTCGGCCTGGAAGGCCAGCGCCCGAACCTGATCGACCCGGACATCATTCCGGCTACGCTCGAGCGCATCCGCAGCAGCAAGCGCATCCAGCTGATGGGCCAGCACGAGATCGCTTTCGACGAGAAGCGCGACCTGGGCATGAACAAGCGCCAGAAGCTGCCGTACCACACCAACGGCATGCGCTTCACCGCCTACAACGCCGAGGACGAAGTAATCGCTACCCGCGATTACTACTCCGTCGGCGGCGGCTTCGTGGTCAACCAGGACGACGCGGCCGACGACCGGATCGTGCCCGATGAGACCCCGTTGCCCTACCCGTTCAAGAGCGGCGACGAGCTGCTGGCGCAGACCGCACGCAGCGGCCTGAGCATTGCCCAGCTGATGTTCGAGAACGAGAAGTGCTGGCGCAGTGAAGACGAGATTCGTGCCCAGCTGCGCGAGATCTGGAGCGCAATGCAGTCTTGCGTGGCGCGCGGTATCCGCGAGGAAGGCGTGCTGCCGGGTGGCCTGAAGGTGGGCCGTCGTGCGCCGGCGCTGTACCGCGAGCTGTCGTCGAAGCCGGAAGCGGCAATGCGCGATCCGCTGACCACGCTGGACTGGGTCAATCTGTACGCACTGGCGGTGAACGAAGAAAATGCCGCCGGTGGCCGTGTGGTAACTGCGCCGACCAACGGTGCCGCCGGCGTGCTGCCGGCGGTGCTGCATTACTTCGACCGTTTCTGCCCCGGCGCCAATGAGCAGCGCGTATTCGACTTCCTGCTGACCTCGGCAGCGATCGGCATCCTGTACAAGGAAAACGCCTCGATCTCGGGCGCCGAAGTGGGTTGCCAGGGCGAAGTGGGCGTGGCCTGCTCGATGGCCGCCGGTGGCCTGGTCGCGGCACTGGGTGGCAATCCCAGCCAGATCGAGAACGCCGCTGAAATCGGCATGGAGCACAACCTCGGCCTGACCTGCGACCCGATTGGCGGCCTGGTGCAGATCCCCTGCATCGAACGCAACGCGATGGGTGCGGTGAAGGCGATCAATGCCTCGCGCATGGCGATGCGCGGCGACGGAAAGCACAAGGTGTCGCTGGACAAGGTGATCAAGACCATGCGCGATACCGGCCGCGACATGCAGGACAAGTACAAGGAAACCAGCCGCGGTGGCCTGGCGGTGAACGTCATCGAGTGTTGAGGTCGACCGGGCCCGGCGCGATGGCGCCGGGCCGCAGGTAGAGTCGACTGTCAGTCGACTATCGCGCGCAGCGCGGGATGTTCGCGGTCTGATCGAATAGCAGTCGACTGACAGTCGACTCTACCCCGTTGTCCCTGGCCGGTCGGACGACACCATCACTGCGTTGCGGTTAGGCTCGGGGCTCCCCTGCCCAGGACTGCCCCATGCGCGTGATCGCTACCGCCCTGCTTGCCTGCCTTCCGCTGTCCGCCCTCGCCGCGCCCAGCTATGGGCCGCGCCTGGAGGGCTTCGACTACGGCTATCCAGTGAAGACCTTCGCGCTGGAATCGCAGCGACAGCCGCTGGAGATGGCCTACCTGGACATCGCGCCGAAGAAGGCGCCCATCGGCGTGGTGGTGCTGCTGCATGGCAAGAATTTCTGCGCGGCCACCTGGAAGGAATCGATCAAGCCCCTGGTTGCAGCCGGCTACCGGGTGATCGCCCCGGACCAGGTGGGTTTCTGCAAATCCAGCAAGCCCGAGCGCTACCAGTACAGCTTCGCGCAGCTGGCCGCCAACACCCATGCGTTGCTGCAGCAACTGCAGTTGGGTGATGTGCCGGTGCACCTGGTCGGTCATTCGATGGGTGGCATGCTGGCAGTGCGCTACGCGCTGATGTTCCCACAGGACCTGCGCAGCCTGGCACTGGTCAACCCGATCGGGCTGGAGGACTGGAAGGCGCTGGGCGTGCCGTGGCGCAGCGTGGACGCGTGGTACGCCGGCGAAATGAACATCAGCTATGACAGCATCCGCCGCTACCAGCTGGACGTGTACTACGACGGCAAATGGAAGCCGGCCTACGAGCCGTGGGCGCGGATGCAGTCAGGCATGTACGAAGGTCCGGGCAAGCAGGCCGTTGCCTGGAGCCAGGCCCTGGCCTCGGACATGGTGTTCAACCAGCCGGTAGTCTACGAACTGAAGAACCTGCAGGTACCCACCACGTTGTTCATCGGCCAGAAGGACCGTACCGCGATCGGCCGTGACCTGGCGCCGCCGACGGTGAAGGCGACGCTGGGCAACTATCCGGCACTCGGCAGAGCGGCAGCCGCGGCGATTCCGGGCGCGACGCTGATCGAGTTCGCCGAACTGGGCCATTCGCCACAGGTGCAGGACCCGAAGCAGTTCAACAGCGCGCTGTTGAAGGCGTTGAAGTCGCGCTGACCGGCAAGCGTGCCCCTGTAGAGCCGAGCCCGCGCTCGGCTCATGCGGCAGGATGGGGATCCTGCCAGGAGCAGCCGGGCGTGGGCTCGGGTCTACAGGAGCGGTGCGATCAGCCGACGATCCGCAACACATCATCCAGCAGCGCGGCCGCAGTCACTTCCGCACCCGCGCCCGGTCCCTGGATCAACAGCGGCTGCAGGCGATAGCGATCACTATGGATGGCGACGCGGTTGTCGGTGCCCGCGCCCTGCGCCAAGGGATGGTCGGCCGGAAGCTCACGCAGGCCCACCTGTGCACCCTCGGCATCAACGCGGCCAACGAAGCGCAGCACACGACCATTGTCGCGCGCCTGCTGCCAGCGCGCCTGCAACGGCGCATCCAGCTGCTCGAGCGCCGCCACCGCATCCTCCAGCGGCAGCGCTGCCAGCGCTTCAGGCACCAGTGAATCCACCTCTACCTGCGACGCATCCAGCGCCAGCCCGCTGCTGCGGGCCAGGATCAGCAGCTTGCGCCGCACGTCCTCGCCGGACAGGTCAAGTCGCGGATCCGGCTCGGTGTAGCCGGCCGCCAGCGCCTCGCGCACCGCCGCCGAGAACGGCGACTTGCCGTCATAGCGATGGAACAGCCACGCCAGCGAACCGGACAGCACGCCCTCGATGGCATGGATGTGATCACCACCGGCCAGCAGCGCACGCAGGCTGCTCAACAGCGGCAGGCCGGCGCCGACGGTAGCGCTGTCGCCGTAGCGCGCACCCGTGTCTGCGCAACGCTCGGCAATGGCCTGCGCGCGTGCCAGCTGTGCACCACGCCCCAGCTTGTTGGCGGTGACCACGTGCACGCCGCGCGCCAGCCACTGTACGTGGCGCGCGGCTACGTCTTCGCTGGCGGTGGCGTCGACCACCACGTCGCCACGCTCCAGTCCTTCGGCATTCGCCCACGGTGGCGAACTCTGGCCATCGCGCGGTGCACGCCGTGCCAGTTCCAGCGGCACCGCCAGGTCACGATCGATCTCCAACGCAGTGCGTGAATTGGCCAGCCACTGCACGCTGGGCAGTTCCAGCCCACGTGCCTGCAACGCCTGGTAGCGCTGTACGAAGGCCGAGCCGACCGTGCCGGTGCCAAGCAGCGCCAGTCGTCCCACGCCCAGAACAGGAATCTCTGCGGCGAGCGCGCTCATGCATCCACCGCCTGTTTGCGGCGCGCAGCCGCATCAATCACCGCTTCGGCACGCTGCAGAGCGGCGCCGAGATCGGCCAACAGGTCACGCTCGGCCTCGATGCCGACCGACAGGCGCAGCAGGCCTTCGCTGATGCCGGCAGCGGCTCGCGCTTCGGCGCTCATCGCGGCGTGGGTCATGGTGGCCGGATGCGCGATCAGGCTTTCGACGCCGCCCAGTGATTCGGCCAGCGTGAAACAGCGCAGGCCATCGACGAATGCACGCACTGCGGCATGCGGATCGTCGCCTTCGCAGTCGGCCAGTTCGAACGAGAGCATCGCACCGAAACCACTCTGCTGGCGCGTGGCGATGCTGTGGCCTGGGTGATCGGCCAGCCCCGGGTAATAGACGCGGCCGACCGCCGGATGCTGGTCCAGCAGGGCAACGATCGACGCGGTGTTTTCCTGGTGCACGCGCAGGCGCGCATCCAGCGTGCGCAAGCCGCGCAGGGTCAGGAAGGCATCGAACGGTGAACCCGTCAGGCCCAGCGCGTTGCCCCACCACACCAGCTGCTCGTGCAGTGCCGGATCACGCGCGACCACTGCCCCGCCCACCACATCGCTGTGGCCGTTGATGTACTTCGTGGTGGAGTGCAGCACCAGGTCCGCACCGAACGACAGCGGTTGCTGCAGCGCTGGCGACAGGAACGTGTTGTCGACCACCACGAGTGCACCGGCCTTGTGCGCGGCATCGATGACGAAGCGCAGGTCGGTGATGCGCAGCAGCGGGTTGGACGGCGTTTCCACCAGCACCAGCTTCGGCTGGGTGGCCAGCGCCTGCGCCAGTGCACGCGGATCGGTCAGGTCGGCGGTGACCAGTTCAAAGTGGCCCTTCCTGGCCAGCGCATTGAACAGGCGCCAGCTGCCGCCGTACGCATCGTGCGGCACCACCAGGGTATCGCCCGGCTGCAGCAGTGCGTTCAGCACCAGGTTGATCGCGCCCATGCCGGTCGCCGTGATGCCGCCACCGGCGCCGCCCTCCAGTTCCGCCAGCGCCTCGCCCAACAGGTCGCGGGTCGGGTTGCCACTGCGCGTGTAGTCGTACTGGCGCTTGTTGCCGAAACCTTCAAAGCTGAAGTTCGACGACAGCACGATCGGCGGCGTGACCGCGCCATGCGCAGTGTCCCGATCGATGCCGGCACGGACAGCGGCAGTGGTGCGGCTACAGGACGGCTCGTTGGCGTGCAGGCTCATGCGGACTCTCCAGAAGTACGGAAGGCGGTGGCGAGGATCGCGTCAATGCGATCGGTTTCTTTGAGGAAGGCGTCGTGGCCATAGGGCGAGCGCAGAACGCGCAGGCTGCCGCGCGGGCCCAGCCCTTCGACCAGGCCGACCAGGTCGGCCAGCGGCACCAGGCGGTCGCCCTCCACGGCCACCACCACGGTCGGCGGCAGGATCGCGGCCGGGTCGACGCGGTGCAGATCGATCGATTCGGACAGGCGCAGGTAAGCGGTCACCGGCGTGCGCGCGACGTACTGCGCGCCGGCCGCGTCGAGATAGTCTTCGGCAGCCACGCGCACGCGGCCATTGATCACTTCCGGTGCGGCATCGAAGCGCTCGCCGAATTCTTCCGGGGTACGGTAGCTGAGCATGGCAAACTGCCGCGCCAGGGCCAGGCCGTGGTCTTCGCCGCACTGCAGCTGGCCCAGCGCGACCGCGCGACGCTGCAATGCGCGCCAGGCGGCGGCATAAGGGTGCGGACGATGCGCACCGCTGGCCAGCACCAACTGGCGCACGCGGGCACGATGCCGGATCGCGAACTGCTGGCCGACCAGCGCGCCATACGAATAGCCGACGAAGGCTTTGAGCGCGCGAATGCCGAGATGATCCAGCACCAGCGCCAATGCGTCGGCCTGATCGGCGGTATCGATCGGCACGTCCAGCGCACCGTCGGCACCGACGAAATCGACGGCCAGCACGCGCAGCAGCTGCGGATCCAGCGCGCGCCCGCTGCCGACCAGGCCTTCGGCCCAGCCCTTCTCGCTGAACTGTGCATTGGACGCCACGTGGCGATGGGCGGAAATGCCACCGGCCAGTACCACCACCGGCGCATTGGCCGGGCCGACCCATTCATAGCGCAGGCGCACCGGACTGGGACCTGCGTGACGCATCGACAGCACTGCGGCGAACTCGCCGCGCTCGGCATGCACGCGGTCTGCGACCGGCACGCTGACGGGGACAAAGGGTTCGGGGCGAATGGCGGTGCTGGCGGCGAAGCTCATGGCGGGATCCGGTTGGGGAATCGGCCATCGAGCCTTCGCGGGGCCCGCGTTCGAGATGCACGTGCGGTGCATGGTTCGAACCATCTTTCGGTGGACGCCACGGTCCCCGCAGGATTTGGCACCTACGCAGACGCTTGCGCGCCTGCGGGCTGCCCCGGCTTCAAAGGGCCTGTCCCTCTGCCGGTCTCGATGGTGGAGTCACGATGCCAGCCCTTTCCGGCACTGTCAATCCCTTCATGCGGATAAAGCGATAGATATTTCCAGGGTCACTCTGCGAGGGCCGTCCCGGTCGCCCCGTTCAGGATCGGGTACAGTCCCGGCGGTCCTCTCGCTGGAAACCCCGATGCCGCGCCTGCCCCTGTCCTGCCTGCTGTTGCCTCTGCTGGCGAGCGCGACCGTACACGCCGGCGACTGGCGCCAAGGCTGGGGACTGGCTCCCCCTTCCGCCCGTGCCACCCGCGCAGGCAGTGCCGAGGGCGCCGCCCCCATGGCCCAGTTGCGCCTGCAGCCGGTCGGTACGCAATGGCAGGCGCGGATCGACAACGGGCTGGCAGGGCCGCTGCAGATCCAGCTGCGCGCCGCCCCCGGACACCCGGTCGAAGGCCTCCCGGTCGAGTCGCTGATCCAGGGCGACAGCAGCCTGGTGGTCGGCCACCTGCCCGCCCCGATCGATGGCCGCATGCTGGATCTGCGACTGCAGTCGGTGCCGGGCAACCCGGCCGCACAGGCCGAAGATGTCGCCTATCGCCTGCCGTTCGATGCGGCCCGCCTGCGTGTGGACCAAGCGCCGCAGGGGCGATTCAGCCATGACGACGAGGAGAACCGCGACGCGGTCGACTTCGCACTGCCGGAGGGCACCCTGGTGCTGGCCGCGCGCGAGGGCACGGTGATGCAGATCCAGGATGGCTTCCGTGGCAATGGCCAGGACCGCGAGCGCGATGGTGCCCGTGCCAATTTCATCCGCGTGCTGCACAGCGACGGCAGCATGGCCCTGTACGGCCACCTCCAGGACGGCGGCATGCGCGTGCGCCGCGGCCAGGCGGTGGGAGCCGGGCAACCGATCGGCCTGTCCGGCAACAGCGGCTACAGCACTGCGCCGCACCTGCACTTCGTGGTGCAGGTCAACCGCGGCATGGGCCTGCGCTCGGTGCCGGTGCGCATCTTCGCCGGGCAGGGACAGCTGCAGTTCGCCCGCCAGGGCGAAGCAGACGGCGGTACCGGGCGCTGACCGGCCCCGGCCGGTATAATCGGGCGCTTATCTCTTTGAATAGCGCCCCGGGCGGGCGCCACTGCCATGTCCGAAGTCGCCAACGAAGCGTCGCGTCGCCGCACCTTCGCCATCATTTCCCACCCTGACGCTGGCAAGACCACGCTGACCGAAAAGCTGCTGCTGTTCGGAGGCGCGATCCAGATGGCCGGTTCGGTCAAGGGCCGCAAGGCCGCCCGCCACGCCACCTCCGACTGGATGGCACTGGAAAAGGAGCGCGGCATCTCGGTCACCTCCTCGGTGATGCAGTTCCCGTACGAAGGCAAGATCGTCAACCTGCTCGACACCCCCGGCCACGCCGACTTCGGCGAGGACACCTACCGCGTGCTGACTGCGGTGGACTCGGCGCTGATGGTGATCGACGTGGCCAAGGGCGTGGAAGAGCGCACCATCAAGCTGATGGAAGTCTGCCGACTGCGCGACACCCCGATCATGACCTTCATCAACAAGCTCGACCGCGAGGGCAAGGAACCGATCGAGCTGCTGGATGAAGTGGAAACCGTGCTGGGCATCCAGTGCGCCCCGGTCACCTGGCCCATCGGCATGGGCCAGCGCCTGAAGGGCGTGGTGCACCTGCTGACCGGCGAAGTGCACCTGTATGAGCCGGGCCGCAACTTCACCCGCCAGGATTCCACCATCTTCCCGTCCATCGATGCCCCCGGCCTGGCCGAGAAGATCGGTGCACAGATGCTGGCCGACCTGCGCGACGAGCTGGAACTGGTGCAGGGCGCCAGCCACCCGTTCGACCTGGACGCCTACCGCGCCGGCAAGCAGACCCCGGTGTTCTTCGGCTCGGGCGTGAACAACTTCGGCGTGCAGCCACTGCTGGACTTCTTCGTCGAGCACGCGCCATCGCCGCAGGCGCGCTCCACCACCGGCCGCCAGATCGCACCGGAAGAGAACAAGCTGACCGGCTTTGTGTTCAAGATCCAGGCCAACATGGACCCGCAGCACCGTGACCGCGTGGCCTTCATGCGGGTCTGCTCGGGCCGTTTCAGCGCCGGCATGAAGACCTTCCACGTGCGCACCGGCAAGGAAATGAAGCTGGCCAACGCGTTGACCTTCATGGCCAGCGATCGCGAGATCGCGGCCGAGGCGTGGCCGGGCGATGTGATCGGCATCCACAACCACGGCACCATCTCCATCGGCGATACCTTCACCGAAGGCGAAGCGGTCACCTTCACCGGCATTCCCAACTTCGCCCCGGAACTGTTCCGTCGCGCACGCCTGCGCGATCCGCTCAAGCTCAAGCAGCTGCAGAAGGGCCTGGCCCAGCTGTCCGAGGAAGGCGCAACCCAGTTCTTCCGCCCCCTCACCAGCAACGACCTGATCCTGGGTGCGGTGGGTGTGCTGCAGTTCGACGTGGCCGCCTACCGCCTGAAGGACGAGTACGGCGTGGAAGCCACCTTCGAGCCGGTCAGTGTGACCACCGCGCGCTGGGTCCACTGCAGCAACGAGAAGAAGCTGGAAGAATTCCGCGAGAAGAACGCGCTGAACCTGGCCCTGGATGCGGCCGGGCACCTGGTCTACCTGGCGCCGACCCGGGTCAACCTGCAGCTGGCGCAGGAACGCTCGCCGGACGTGCGCTTCTCGGCCACCCGCGAAGCGGCGCATACCGTTTCGGTGGGCTGATGCCACGGAGGCGGATCCGCGCCTGGTAGATCCACGCCATGCGTGGATAGGCGCGGATTCATCCCCCATACGGTGACGGGCGTGCACATGGCGGCCATCGCGGCGATGATAGGGGGACGCGGGTCCCCCTCCCCGCGAACAACGCCCATGCCCATGTCCACGACGTCCATTGCTTCGATCCGTGAAGAAGTCGCCAGCGCCCTGACCCATGGCCTGGGCGCGGTATTCGCCCTGGCCGCCAGTGCGGTGTTGATCACCCTGGCTGCGATCTACGGCGACGGCTGGCAGCTGGCCAGCGCGATCGTATTCGGTATCGCGCTGCTGCTTCTGTACACCGCCTCCACCCTGTATCACGCCATCCAGCATCCGGTCGCCAAGGGCCGGCTGAAGGTGTTCGACCACTGCGCGATCTACGTGCTGATCGCGGGCACCTATACCCCGTTCACCCTGATCGGCCTGCGCGGTCCGTGGGGCTGGGGCCTGTTCACTGCGATCTGGGCGCTGGCGCTGGCGGGTGTGGTGTTCAAGCTGTTCTACACCGGCCGCTTCAAGGTGCTCTCCACGGTGATCTACATCGCCATGGGCTGGCTGGTGATCGTGGCGATCAAGCCGATGTGGGCCTCGATCGACGGTGGCACCCTCGCCTGGCTGTTTGCCGGCGGCCTGTCGTACACGCTGGGCACCTATTTCTACCACCGTGAATCGATCCCGTACTCGCATGCGATCTGGCACCTGTTCGTGATCGGCGGCAGTGTCTGCCACTTTGTCGCGGTCACCATGCAGGTGTTGTAAACGACCGCTCGAACGCAGCGCGTGCACGCCATGCACATGGACGCTTCGCGCCCTGTCCACGAAGAGGGGGCAACCATGGCAGCGTGAATGCTGCCGCCTCCCCTGCTGCAAAGCGCACGCACCGCTGGCGCCTCCGCCGTCCCGGCCCACGTGGCCGGCGCTGGCTGACGATCCTGGTCTTCATGCTGGCGGCAATACTGGTGCTGTTCGCGTTGTGGGACTGGAACTGGTTCAAGGGGGCCGTGGAGCGTGCGGTGCAGGCACGCACCGGCCGCGCACTGCACATCGGGAACCTGGATGTCGACCTCGGCCGCACCAGCACGATCCGCGCCGATGCGATCACCTTCGCCAATGCCAGCTGGGCAAAACAGCCCGCCATGGCCACGGCGGACCGCGTCGAGATCGATGTGCGGGTGTGGCCCCTGCTGCGCGGCAGCGTGCAGCTGCCCGAAGTACGCCTGACCCGGCCGGATGTGCTGCTGGAAACCGCACCGCGCAAGGGAGACCCGGGCAACTGGGATTTCCTCGGCGGCAGCACCGGCGGGGCAAGCCCCCAACTCAAGCGGCTGCGCATCGACGACGGTCGCCTGCAGTTCCTCGACACGCTGGGCCGCACCGACATCCTCGTGGACGTGCGCAGCGGCCAACCGAAGCAGGCCGACACTGCGCCACCGCTGCTGGTGCAGGGTAAAGGCCGCTGGCAGGGCAATCCGTTCACGCTGCGCGGCGGCACTGAATCCCCCCTGGAACTGACCGACAGCGACCACCCGTTCCGCATCCATCTCGATGGCCGGGCCGGCGCCACTCACGCAGTCGCCAGTGGCACGCTGACCAACCCCTTCCAGCTGCGCGTGTTCGACCTGCAGTTCGCGCTCAGCGGCCAGGACCTGGCCGATCTCTACCCTCTGCTCGGCATCGCCATCCCGCCCTCACCGCCCTATGCGTTGAACGGACGCCTCAAACGCGACCACGACGTCTGGCGTTACGACAGCTTCACTGGCAAGGTCGGCGACAGCGACCTGGGGGGCAACCTGCAGTTCGAGGTGGGACGCGATCGTCCACGGCTGACCGCCACGCTGCAATCCAGGCGCCTGGACTTTGATGACCTTGCCGGCTTCGTCGGCGCCCCGCCAAAAACCGGCGGCGGCGAAACGGCCAACGCAGAGCAGAAGGCCGAGGCCGCACGGATTGCCGCCCGTGCACGGGTGCTGCCCGACACGCCCTACAACCTGGGCAAGCTGCGCGCCATGGATGCCGACGTGCGCTGGAAGGCCCACCGCATCAACGCCCCTTCGTTGCCGCTGGACGACATGGATGCGCACCTGTTGCTGGATGACGGCGTGCTGCGGTTGGACCCGCTGAACTTCGGCGTCGCCGGCGGCGACATCCGCAGCACGATCCGCATGGACGCGCGCCGTTCGCAGATCAGCACCGCGCTGAAGGCCAGCGTGCGCGGCGTGCAGCTGGGCCAGTTGTTCCCTGATGCCAAGCTGGCTGAACAGGCCAAGGGTGGCATCGGCGGCGAGGTGGACCTGAGCGGCCACGGCAACTCGGTCGCCGCAATGCTCGGCAGCAGCAGTGGCAAGGTCGGCCTGGCGATGGGCCGCGGCCATGTCGGCAACCTGGTGATGGAACTGGCGGGGCTGGACATCACCGAATCGCTGAAATTCCTGGTGACCGGCGACAAGCAGATCCCCCTGCGCTGCGCCTTCGCCGACTTCGGCGTGCGCGACGGCCTGATGACCAGCCAGGCGATGGCGGTGGACACCACCGACACGATCCTCATCGGCGAAGGCACGGTGAGCCTGCGCGACGAGACCCTGGACCTGCTGCTGAAGCCACGCCCGAAGGACAGGAGCATTCTGGTACTGCGTTCTCCGCTGCACATCAGTGGCACCTTCAAGGACCCGTCATTCCGGCCCGACTTCAAGGCGTTGGGTATTCGTGGCGCCGTGGCCCTGGCGCTGGGCAGCATCGCGCCGCCGGCGGCGTTGCTGGCGACGATCGAACTGGGGCCGGGGAAGGATGCCGACTGCGGCGGGCAGTATGCGAAGTAGGTTTACAGCGTTGTTCGCGGCGCCTGCATTGATCGCGGCTTGAGGGGGACGGGTGGCGCAGGCAGGACACGCCGCAAGTACGTCCCTGTAGGCTCGATGGCGCCATCCATGGCGCCAACGGTCCTGCCTGCGTCACCCGTCCCCCTCCCGACAGTTTCCTGCGCGCGCGGAACGAGAGCGGAAATTCAAAGTCAAAAGAAAAAAGCAAAGTCAAAAGCTGTTGCCAACCAAGGTTGGCACCTACAAAAGGCGAGGCACCGCGCATGTACGCACCGCGCTCGCAGAAATGTGTCCAGAGGCGGAGGGCATGGGCGTGCAGGACCGTTGGCGCCATGGATGGCGCCATCGAGCCCCCATGGATGGGTTCACGGCGTGTCCTGCACGCCCATGCCCTCCGCCTCCCCGCAGGACAGGAAGGCGCTGCTCTCAGCTCTGGCTCTGGCTTCGAAAAGCGGGCCGGCGGGCCGCAGGCCCGCCAGCGACACCCTCACCCGGCGACGATGTACTGCTGCAGCTGGTCCAGCTCGCGCCGCTGCGCATCGATCACCGACTTCACCAGGTCGCCGATCGAGATCACCCCCAGCACCTGCGCGCCTTCCACCACCGGCAGGTGGCGGATGCGGTAGTCGGTCACCAGCTGCAGGCAATGCTCCACCTGCTCGCCCGGCGAGACCGTCACCACCTGTGCGGTCATGATCTCGGCCACCGCCGTATCTCGTGAGGAACGATCACGCAGCACGATCTTGCGCGCGTAATCGCGCTCGGAAAGAATGCCGACCAGCCGCGGCCCCTCCATCACCAGCACCGCACCAATACCCTTTTCCGCCATCAGCCGGATCGCATCGATCACCGCCGCCTCCGGCGCGACCGCATGCACTTCAGGAGACTTGCCGTCCAACAGTTGCCGTACCGTGGTCATCTGCCTGCCCTCCAAGGGTGGGTTGCAGGGCAGAGTCTGCCACGGCGGATGCTAGCCACGTGTCAACCAGGTACAACGGCCGCTGCTTGGACTCTTCGTACAGCCGCCCCAGGTACTCACCGATCAGGCCCAGCGCGATCAGCTGCACCCCGCCCAGGAAAAGGATCACCGCCATCATCGTCGGCCAGCCCGCCACCCGGTCGCCATACAGCGCCGCCTTGATGATCACCCACACACCGAATACGAAGGCCACCGCCGCCGTTGCCAGCCCCAGGTAGGTCGCCGCCCGCAACGGCACGGTGGAGAAGCCGGTAATGCCCTCCAGCGCGAAGTTCCACAGCCGCCACAGGCTGAACTTGCTGGTGCCGGCCACGCGCGCATGGCGGTGATAGGGGACCGCGATCCGCTTGAAACCCACCCAACTGAAGAGCCCCTTCATGAAGCGGTGGCGCTCACGCATCTCGCGCAGCGCACTCAGCGCACGCGGCGACAGCAGGCGGAAATCACCGGTATCGGCCGGGATCGGCGTGCGTGACAGACGACCGATCACCCGGTAGAACATCGCCGCCGTGGCGCGCTTGATCCAGGCCTCGCCGTCGCGGGCCATGCGCGTGCCATACACGTTGTCATGGCCCTCACGCCAGCGCGCGACGAACTGCGGCACCAGTTCCGGCGGATCCTGGCCGTCGGCGTCGAGGATCATCGCCGCGCCTTCGCGCACCAGGTCCAGCCCGGCGGTCAGCGCCGCTTCCTTGCCGAAATTGCGCGACAGCTTCAGTGCGGAAACCCGCGCATCGGACTGGGCCAGGCGGGCGATCACCTCCCACGTGCCGTCATGGCTGCCGTCGTCCACGTACAGGATGTGGCCGTCGATGTCGGGCAGCGCGTCGAGCACCGCGCACAACCGCGGATGCAGCAACGGCAATGCCAGGGCCTCGTTGTAGGCGGCGATGACGAAAGTAAGCCGTTCGCGGGTCATGCCCGGATTGTACGTTGCCGCCGCCCGCAGATCAGGCAGCGCGCGCTCACTCTTCCGAAAGGTACGCGGCCCCACCCAGCTGCCGTGCCTGGCGCTGGATCCAGGCCGCACGCCGCTGCACGTACGGCCCTGGCTTTGCCGCGTTGTAGCGCCGCGGCGCCGGCAACACCGCCGCCAGCCGCGCGCTATCGGCCGGGCTCAACCGCGCCGCATCCTTGCCCCAGAATGTCTGTGCCGCTGCCTGCGCGCCATATACACCATCGCCGAACTCAGCAATGTTGGCGTACATCTCCAGGATGCGCTCCTTTGGCCACAGCGCTTCGATCAGCACGGTGTACCAGACCTCCAGCCCCTTGCGGATCCAGCTGCGGCCCTGCCAGAGGAACAGGTTCTTGGCCACCTGCTGGCTGATCGTGCTGGCGCCACGCAGTCGCCCGCCCTTGGCATTGTGGTCGCGGGCCTTCTCGATGGCCTGCAGGTCGAAGCCATTGTGGACGGGGAAGCGCTGGTCTTCGGCCGCCACCAGCGAGATCGGCAGGCTCGGCGCCATCTGGTCCAGGTCGCGCCACTGGTAATGCAGGCGATAGGACCAATCGGCCTCGCCCAGCGCCTCGCCATAGCGCCACAGCATGACCGTGGATACCGGCGGGTCGATGAACCGCAGCACCAGCACCTGCAGGCAGCTGAAGGCCGCCAGCAACACCGGCAGCCACAGCAGCCGTTTCCAGCGCCAGCGCCTGCGGCGTGGGCCTTCTGCTACGGCTTCCACCTTGTGCTGCTCTCCCCCTGCCCCCATTACTGGTGCATCCTTCTTCTATCTGGTTGTCGGCGCATTATCCGGCAACCGCCCCCGTTTACGCGCGATGTGAGCCGATGACCGCCAACCCCGATTCCCTGATCCGCTTCCTGCTGCCCGACGCTGGCGTCCGTGGCGTCCACGTGCGCCTGCAGGCCACCTGGCAGGAAATCCTGTCCCACGCCGCGTACCCGGACACCGCTGCCGAACTGCTCGGCGAGGCCTGTGTTGCCTCGGCGCTGTTCACCGGCCATACCAAGATCGATGGGCGCCTGTCGATCCAGCTGCGTAGCAGCACCGCCCCGCGCACCCTGTTCGCCGAATGCACCGCCGCCGGTACCCTGCGCGGCATCGCCCAGCTCAGCGAGGGGGCCGATGCGCCGCGCGACCTGTCCAGCCTGGGTGATGACGCCCTTCTCGCGATCACCATCGAAAACCCGGGCCTGGACCCGCGCGAGCCGCAGCGCTACCAGAGCCTGGTCGCACTGACCGCACCGGAGCTGGACGAGGCCTTCGAGGACTACTTCCGCCAGTCCGAGCAGCTGCCGACGCGCCTGCTGCTGGCCGCCGACCGCAATGGCGCCGCCGGCCTGCTGCTGCAGAAGCTGCCAGGCGATGAGGGTGACGAGGACGGCTGGGCGCGTGCCAGCGCCCTGTTCGAGACCCTGGGCAAGGCCGAACTGCTGGCCACCCCGGCCGAGCAGCTGCTGCACCGCCTGTTCCACGAGGAGAAGCCGGAACTGATGGGCGACAAGCCGCTGTCCTTCGCCTGCTCCTGTTCCCGCGAGCGGGTCGCATCGATGCTGCAGTCGCTGGGCGAGGACGAGGCACGTGCCGCGGCCGCGGACACCGGCGCCGTCGAGGTCCGTTGCGAATTCTGCGGGCGGGAGTATCACTTTCCTTTGACGGAGTTCGGCATACTGTTCCACGGTGCCGAGGGGACTGTACCGGCGCCCGAACGGCTTCAGTGAACAGCTTGTCTTGCATCTGGGGGGATCAAGGCTTGTTAAGAATTCATAAACACCCTACGATCAAGTTCCCGTCTCTACGGGAACTTCCGTTGTCCATCCTTGTCTGAACTGGTCCGATGCGTACCTTCCTGCGTCTACCGCTGGCCCTGCTGATCGCCCTTGGCGCGATCACGGGCGCGCACGCGCAGAGCAAGGACACCCGGACCGTGCTGCCGGTATGGAACAAGGGCAGCGGCAAGGTCGAGGCATTGCTGTACCTGGAGCCCACCGGTGAACAGGCTGCCGGCGCCCGCTGGCACTTCGGCCGCAACTCGCTGGATGCGGCCTTCGGCCTGTCCTCCGGCGATTCGCTGGGCCTGCTCTGCAACAGCAGCAGCGGGACCAGCATGAGCGGCCTGGCCAGTCACTGCATGCTGGCCAGCCTGGGTGACGATGACGACCTCAACAGCCGCCGCTTCACCGGGACTGCCGCGCTGAACCGCGGCAGCGGCCGCCTCGGCATCACCGCGGGCACGGGCCGTGAAACCCTGCCGGCGTGGCTGTCCGGCCCGAACAAGACACCCTCGCTGCGCGCCGAGCAGAACGATCTGACCGTGTTCGCGCAGAAGAACATCGGTCGCGAGGGTTTTGTCTCGATTGCCGGTACCTACGCCAAGGCGCGGCTGGTACCGTTGGCCGACGCAGCGCCGTCCATCGCCGACCGCTGGGACAGCAAAAGCCTGAGCATTGGCGCCGGGTACGGCAATTTCACCGGCAGCATCATCGGCCGCGTGATCGACGTGCCGGGCAAGCCTGGCAAGTGGGAAGGCCTGGGCATCGGCCTGACTTGGCGCACCCCGTGGTCCGGCCAGCTGACCGTTGGCGCCGAGAACGTGATCAGCCGGGGCAAGAATCCGTTCTCCCCGCGCAATGAAAGCAATGACGACGGCACCGTGCCGTACGTGCGTTACGAACAGGATCTCTGACCCGGCCCACGTGGGTCTTCACTGCAATGACTTCTTCCGGGCGCCGAAAGGCGCCCGTTGCATGTGCGCGCTCGTGATACACGCAGCGCGCTTTTCGGCGTACTCGATACCGTGCAACGCATGCCGACACACTGTGATACAAATCAACGAGAACTTTTTTCGTCACTTTGCGCTAACAAACGAGACATCGTCAGCGCACGTGCACTTCAACCCTTTGATTTCCAGTGTGAAATTTCATTTTTACCAAAATCACAGGCTTGATTAACGCAGCTTTAATTCTTGGCCAACGCCCGCTACTATCGGTTCAGCCCTCGCGATT
This sequence comes from Stenotrophomonas maltophilia group sp. LNF247, assembly GCF_054083135.1. NCBI lineage: Bacteria > Pseudomonadati > Pseudomonadota > Gammaproteobacteria > Lysobacterales > Lysobacteraceae > Stenotrophomonas > Stenotrophomonas maltophilia group sp. LNF247. The sequence continues at coordinate 110,792 of NZ_JBSRQL010000012.1, read as the reverse complement.
TGGGAGCGCTTTTCGCTCCCCCGCCGGGCATTAACCCAGCCAAGATTTCTTGGAGAGAGAGAGCCAATGAATTTCCAGTCCAACAAGCTGCGCGACGCCGTTCTGGTCGCGCTCGTTGCCGGTGTGGCGTCCACAGCCACCGCCCAGGCTCAGGAAGCGACCAACCTTGACCGCATCTCGGTCACCGGTTCGCGCATCAAGAGCACCGACATCGAAACCTCGCAGCCGGTCCTGAGCCTGACCCGCGCCGACATCGAAAAGCAGGGCGTGACCTCGGTCGCCGACATCCTGCAGCGCGTCGCCGCCAACGGCGCCGCGCTGAACCGTACGTTCAACAACGGCGGTGATGGCTCGGCCGGCATCAGCCTGCGCAACCTGGGTTCTGCGCGTACCCTGGTGCTGGTCAATGGCCGTCGCTGGACCACCGGTCTGGATGGCAGCGTCGACCTGAACACCATCCCGACCGCGATGATCGAGCGTATCGACGTCCTCAAGGACGGCGCGTCGACCATCTACGGTTCGGACGCGATCGCCGGCGTGGTGAACATCATCACCAAGCAGAACTTCGATGGCGCGGAAGCCAACTTCTACAAGGGCCAGTACAGCGCTGGTGACGGCGAACGCGAAGCCGCCGACTTCACCATCGGTACCACCACCGATCGCGCGTCGCTGATGCTGGGTGTCTCCTACGTGAAGGAAGACAAGGTCATGGCTGGTGATCGCAAGATCTCCGCCGGCGGCCCTCCGTTCTTCGACGGCCAGAGCAGCACCGGCATGCCGGGTTCCTACCTGCGCAATGACGAGCGCTATGTCCTGATCAACGGCGTGGAAACGCCGTTCAATGCCAACGTCCACGGCTACAACACCGCACCGGACAACTACCTGCTGACCCCGCAGGAGCGCACCTCGCTGTTCGCATCGGGCTCGTACAACATCACCGACAACGTCACCTTCCGCACCGAGGCGATGTACAACGAGCGCAAGTCCGAACAGCTGCTGGCCGCCATGCCCGTCACCGGCATGCGCCTGAGCAAGGACAGCATGTACAACCCGACCGGTGAGGACCTGACCGGCGTCAACCGTCGCTTCAACGAGAGTGGCGGCCGTTCGTTCAACCAGAACGTCAAGAACTGGCACTTCTACGGTGGCTTCGAAGGCTTCTTCGAGTTCGCCGATCGCAACTTTGACTGGGACGTCGGCTACCGCTACGACAAGACTGACCAGAACGACCTGACCTATGGCCTGTTCAACCTGGCCAACCTGCGCAACGCCTATGGTCCGTCCGAGCTTCGTGGTGGCGTGCCGGTGTGCGTTACCGCTCCGGGTGGCGACATCATTCAGGGTTGCGTGCCGGTCAATGCGCTGGGCCCGGAAGGCTCGATCAGCCAGGGTGCCATCGACTACACCTCGTTCACCGCCCACGACTCTTCCAACCTGGTGTCCAAGGGCTACTACGCCAACATCTCCGGTGAAATCGCCCAGCTGCCGGCAGGTGCCCTGGCGTTCGCCGCAGGCTACGAGTACCGCAAGGAATCCGGCCAGTTCGATCCGGACGCCTTCATTGCTGCGGGCCTGAGCACCGGCAACGGCGCCAAGCCGACCAAGGGCAGCTATGACCTGGACGAGTTCTTCCTGGAACTGTCGATCCCTGTCCTGGCCGATCTGCCGGGCGCCAAGCTGCTGGACTTCAGCGCGGCAACCCGCTACTCGAAGTACAGCAACTTCGGCAACACTACCAACAACAAGTTCGGCTTCCGCTGGAAGCCGATCGACGACCTGATGATCCGCGGCAACTACTCGGAAGGCTTCCGCGCGCCGAGCATCAGCAACCTGTTCGCAGGTGATGGCGATTCGTTCGAAACCTACGCCGATCCGTGCGCGGCCGCCAATGGCCCGACCGGTGCAGTGCTGGCGCAGTGTATTGCCCAGGGTGTTCCGGCTGGCTTCGTGCAGCCCAATACCCGCGACGATGACGGCGTGCCGCAGTCCGGTGCCGCCCAGACCGCCGAGCCGTTCACCTGGAAGTCCAACCCGAACCTGAAGCCGGAAACCTCGACCAGCAAGACGCTGGGCCTGGTGTGGAGCCCGAGCTTCGTGACCGGCCTGAACGTGACCCTGGACTGGTGGCAGATCAAGATCGATGATGCCATCACTCGTCCGGCAATCCAGGACATCATGAACTACTGCTACGGCGGCTCGCCGGCTGAGCAGGCAGCCTACTGCGGCCTGATTACCCGTGACCCGACCTACGGCACTGCCGCCGAGCGCTACACCATCACCAACGTCGACATGCCGCTGCAGAACCTGGCGTCGTACAAGGTGGAAGGCTGGGATCTGGGCATCCTGTATCGCCTGCCGGAAACCTCGATCGGCCAGTTCACCATTACCCTCGACAGCACCTACCTGAGCAAGTGGGAAACCAAGGCCACCGAAGACTCGCAGGTCGAAGGTCGCCAGGGACGTTACCTCGATCAGGATCCGTACTGGCGCATCCGTTCCAACCTGTACGTCGACTGGTCCTATGGTGATTTCGGCGTCAACTACGGCCTGCGTTACAAGTCGGGGATGACCGAGTCCTGCCTGCTGGGTGGTTCGCTGCGCAACTACTGCTCGGATCCCGAGAACCGCGAGAACCACATGGGCGCGACCACCTACCACGACGTCCAGTTCCGCTACAACACGCCGTGGAAGGGCACCATCATGGTCGGCCTGAACAACGTGTGGGACAAGGATCCGCCGGTCTCGTACTCGACCTCGTACAACATGTTCGACCCGCAGTACGACCTGCCGGGCCGCTACATGTACATGCAGTACAAGCAGAAGTTCTGATCGATCCACTGATCGGCTGATGCAGCAACGGCCCCGCAAGGGGCCGTTGTTTTTTGCGCATTCCAGGCTGCGGCAGCACCCAACGAAAAAGGCCGCGGCAATTGCCGCGGCCTTCTGCACTCAACAAAGCAACAACGCTCAACCGTTCGGAATCAGCGTCTCGATCAGGTGCTCCACATAGGCTTCGAAATCCTCGCGCGCCTGCTTCGGCTGCTGCAGCTGCAACGACAACTGCAGGAAGCCGACATAGGCGGCGTAGGCCAGGCGTGCGCGATGGCGTGCATCGGTCGAGCTGAGCCCTGCCTGGCGGAACGAGGCAACCAGATAGTCGAGGCGACGCTGCGAAACCCGGTCGATCACCGGCCGCACCATCGGATGGTCCAGCGCCTTCAGCAGCTCGCTGTAGATGATGTGCGGCTGCACTTCATGCGCCACCATCTGGAACAGCTGGCGCAGGCGCACACGCGGATCCGGTACGTCTTCCAGGCTGCCGAACACCTGTTCCTGTTCGAACAGTTCCCAGCGCTCCAGCGCCGCCTGCAGCAATGCATCGCGCGAAGGGAAATGCCAGTAGAAACTGCCCTTGGTCACGCCGAGTCGCCGCGCCAGCGGTTCCACCGCAACGGCGCCTACGCCTTGTTCAGCAATCAGGTCGAGGGCCGCCTGGGCCCAGTCTTCGGCACTCAGGCGGCTGTTGCGGCCGGCGCGCGGTTCGCCGGCGGAAGCGTCAGGTTGATTCATGGACTGATTTAACCATACGCCGGGGTTCGTTGCAGTACGCCGTTGCAGGCGAAACCGTCAAAGCCCCCCCTGGACCCTAACCTGCAACGCACCATACGATGCAGTATTGACTTCCCCCGCAAGCGATCCATACTAGCAAGTATGGTTATGTCCCCTACTCCCGCTGCGTTCCATGACCTGCGCCTGGAGGCCGCCCATGGCGCCCGCCTCGCGGCCACGGCCAGCGAGCACGGTCGTCGTGGTCGCGTGCTGTTCGCGCACGGCTTCGGCCAGACCCGCCACGCCTGGAACGCCACCGCACGCGCCCTGTCTGCGGCCGGCCTGCAGACACTCGCTTACGACGCGCGCGGCCATGGCGATTCAGACTGGAATGCCACCGACCTGCCCTATCACGGCGAACAGTTCGCTGATGACCTGATCGTGCTGGCCGGTGAACAGCCGCGTGCGCCGGTGCTCGTTGCAGCGTCGATGGGCGGGCTGTTCGGCCTGCTGGCTGAGTCGCGCTGGCCCGGCCTGTTCTCGGCGATGGTACTGGTCGACATCACGCCGCGCTGGGATATCGCCGGCGTCGAACGCATCCTCGCCTTCATGACCGCCCATCCCGACGGCTTTGCCTCGCTGGCCCAGGCCGCCGATGTGATCTCGGCCTACATGCCTCACCGCCCGCGCAAATCCGAGCAGTCGCTGCGTGCCTTGCTACGCGAAGACGGACACGGCCGCTGGCGCTGGCATTGGGACCCGCGCCTGGTGGCCGAACTGGCCCGCGACAGCGAGCAGCACCAGGACGCACTGGCCGAGGCCGCGCGCCAGGTGAAGTGCCCGCTGCTGCTGGTCAGCGGCGGCCGCAGCGATCTGGTCACGCCGCAGACCGTGGCCGAATTCCTGGCGTTGGCGCCGCACGCGCGCCATGTACAGCTGCCGCAGGCCACGCATATGGTCGCAGGCGATGACAACGACGCCTTTACCGCTATTGTGTTGGACTATCTGGACGTGTTGCCCGCAGCGGATGCTGCGGCTTCGTCCGCCACAAACGAGCACGTCACCGGAGCACGCTCATGAGCATCGTTCTTCCCTTCCTCGCCCTGCTGCTGGCAGGCGCGTTCGTCGCCTACCACCGCATGCGGCTGGTTACCTGGACGCTGATCAGCGTGGCCCTGCTGGTCGCCTGCTGGTTCATCCCCTACGTCAACCAGACCGCCACGATCGTGGCGGCCGCCGTGTTGGCCGTCATCGCCGTGCCGCTGCTGCTGCCGTTCATCCGCAAGCCGCTGCTGACCGGCCCGATGATGAAGGTGTTCCGCAAGGTGCTGCCGCCGCTGTCGCAGACCGAGCGCATCGCGCTGGAAACCGGTTCGGTCGGATTCGAGGGCGAACTGTTCACCGGTGATCCGGACTGGAACATCCTGCTCAACTACCCCAAGCCGCAGCTGACTGCCGAAGAACAGGCCTTCCTTGATGGCCCCGTCGAAGAGTTGTGCGCGATGGTCAACGACTGGGAAATCACCCACGTCCATGCCGACCTGCCGCCGGAGCTGTGGGCCTTCATCAAGAAGAACAAGTTCTTCGGCATGATCATCCCGAAGGAATATGGCGGCCTGGGCTTCTCCGCGCTGGCCCACCACAAGGTGATCCAGAAGCTGGCCTCGGTGTCCTCGGTGGTCAGCTCCACCGTCGGCGTACCCAACTCGCTGGGCCCGGGTGAACTGCTGGTGCATTACGGCACCCAGGAACAGAAGGACCAGTACCTGCCGCGCTTGGCCGATGGCCGTGAAGTGCCCTGCTTCGGCCTGACCGGTCCGTTCGCCGGTTCCGACGCCACCTCGATTCCCGATTACGGCATCGTCTGCAAGGGCGAGTGGAACGGCGAGCAGGTGCTCGGCGTCAAGCTGACCTTCGACAAGCGCTACATCACCCTGGCACCGGTCGCCTCGCTGATCGGCCTGGCCTTCCGCATGTACGATCCCGATGGCCTGATCGGCGATACCCGCGATATCGGCATCACTCTGGGCCTGCTGCCGCGCGACACAGCCGGCGTGGAGATCGGCCGTCGCCACTTCCCGCTGAACTCGACCTTCCAGAACGGTCCGATCCGGGGCAAGGATGTGTTCATCCCGCTGACCCAGCTGATCGGTGGCGCGGCCATGGCCGGCAAGGGCTGGAACATGCTCAACGAGTGCCTGGCCGTAGGCCGCTCGATCACCCTGCCGTCCACCGCCAGCGGTGGTGCCAAGGCCGGTGCGGCCGTCACCGGCGCCTATGCACGCATCCGCAAGCAGTTCGGCCTGTCGGTCGGCCGCTTCGAGGGCGTCGAGGAGGCGCTGGCCCGCATCGGTGGCAAGGCCTACAAGATCAGCGCACTGTCGCAGGCCACCGCCGCGGCGGTCGACCGCGGTGACGTGCCGTCGGTGCCGTCGGCCATCGCCAAGTATCACTGCACCACTATGAGCCGCGAAGTGATCTCGGACATGATGGACGTGATCGGCGGCAAGGGCATCATCCTGGGGCCGCGCAACTTCGCCGGCCGCAGCTGGCAGGCCGCGCCGATCGCGATCACCGTGGAAGGCGCCAACATCATGACCCGCAGCCTGCTGATCTTCGGCCAGGGTGCGATCCTCTGCCACCCATGGGTGCTGAAGGAGATGAAGGCGGCGCAGGATCCGGACACCCGTGCCGGCCTGCAGGAGTTCGACCGCAGCCTGTTCGGCCACATCCGCTACGGCATCTCCAACGCCGTGCGTTCGTTCTGGTTCGGCCTGACCGGCGCGCGCTTCGGCGCCGCTCCGGGTGACGCCTACACCCGCCGCTACTTCCGCAAGCTGGACCGTTACTCGGCCAACCTGGCCCTGATGGCCGACATCTCGATGATGACACTCGGCGGCAAGCTGAAGTTCAAGGAATCGCTGTCCGGCCGCCTGGGCGACGTGCTGAGCCACGTCTACATGACCAGCGCAATGCTCAAGCGCTACCACGACGAAGGCGCACCGCAGGCCGACCAGCCGCTGCTGGCCTGGGCCTTCCATGACAGCGTGCACAAGATCGAAGAGTCGCTGTCGGCCGCACTGCGCAACTTCCCGATCCGTCCGATCGGCTGGCTGATGTGGGCACTGATCTTCCCGCTGGGCCGTCGTGCCGAGGCGCCGGGCGATCGCCTGAGCCGCCGTGTCGCCGCCCTGCTGATGGCGCCGAACGAAGCCCGCGACCGCCTGGCCAGTGGCGTGTTCCTGACCCCGTGCGAGAACAACCCGGGTGGCCGCATCAACAGCTACCTGAGCAAGGCGATCATGGCCGAGCCGGTGGAGCGCAAGTTCCTCAAGGCGCTGAAGAGCAAGGGCATCGAGGCGCTGGATTTCAAGAGCCAGCTGGACGAGGCCGTGGCCGAGGGCGTGATCACCCAGGACGAGCGCAGCCTGCTGGAAGAGCTGCGCACGCTGACCCTGGACACCATCACCGTGGACGACTTCGACACCCACGAACTGCGCGCGGCCAGCTACTACGACCGCCAGCACAAGGACCCGCATTCGCAGGCGGCCTGATCGCCCGCGACACACGTTGCCTTCGACGGCGGGCCTCGGCCCGCCGTCGCGTTATCCGCCGACCGGAATACCCCTCATGTCCACACCCCTGCTCTCGCTTTACCAAAGCCTGCAGCGCTGGCCTGCTGGCAACTGGCTGTTCTCGCGCGCGGTGTGTTTCAAGGCGCCGTACTTCGCCAGCATCGCGCCACGCATCACCCGCCTGGAACACGGCCGCTGCGAAGGGACGCTGGCCGACCGCCGCAGGGTACGCAACCACATCGGCACGGTGCATGCGATCGCGATGTGCAACCTGGCCGAACTGACCGCCGGGTTGATGGTCGATGCATCGCTGCCGAAGGGCATGCGCTGGATCCCGAAGGGGATGCAGGTGCAGTACCTGGCCAAGGCGCGTGGCACGCTGCAGGCGGTGGCGTTGCCGGCACAGCCGATTGTCGTCGCGGCCGAGGGCTATGCGCTGCCGGTGACGGTGAGCGTGCGCGACCGTGCGGGCACGGAGGTGTTCAGCGCGGTGATCGACATGTGGTTGTCGCCGGCGAAGTAGGTCCCCGCGAACGGCGCAGCCCCTCGTGGGTGGACGGTTGATCGCGGAAAGCCCTGGTTAGGCTGGGGACGGTGGGTTCGCGGGGGACGCCGTGAACCCATCCCTGGGGGCTTGGCCGCGGCATCCATGCCGCGGACACCCCCGCGAACCCACCGCCCCCAGCCTCGGACGCATCTCTGCGGCGTCCACCCACGCAAGAGAAAAAAGAAGGGCAGAAGCAAAAGCGGCCCACCGGCCGCTTTTGCTGTTGCTGTTGCTGTTGCTCTTGAACTTCTTTTTCTTCTCCGTGGGCTGGCCGCGCCCTGAAACTGTCAGGGGTGTGGCGGGTGGGCCGTTCAGGGGCGTTGGCGCCATGGATGGCGCCATCGAGCTTACATGGACGTACTTGCAGCGTCCCCTGCACGGCCCACCCGCCACACCCAACACATGACCCGCTCCACGCGACCAACCCACGAGGGGCTGCGCCGTTGGCTGGAAACTACGCCACCGCGCGAAGAACCAACGCCAGGATCGCAGGCACCGCCTGGATCATGAAAATTCGGCGGCTCACGCTGTACGCCCCATAGCACCCCGCCACCACCACGCAGGCCAGCGAGAACGTCACCAGCACTGGCTGATCGATCACCAGCCCCACTACGATGCCCGCCGCCAGGAAGCCGTTGTACAGGCCCTGGTTGGCCGCCAGCACGCGCGTGATCTCTGCCTTCTCCGGCGTGTTGCGGAAGGTCTTCAGGCCCAGCGGGCGGGTCCACAGGAACATCTCCAGCACCAGGAAGTACAGGTGCAGCACCGCGACCAGCACGGTCAGCAGCAGCGCGATCAGCGACATCGTTTCTCTCCTCGGGAAGATTGGGCCGCGTCAGCGGTCGCGCGGCAGTTTCTTTTCTTCGCGCAGCACGCCGAACGCGGCCAGGGTCATGAAGCCGGCCACCGCCACGCCACCCATGAACACCACGTGCGAGCCGAACAGGGACAGCCCCTTGTGCAGCCACGCAAAGCTCAGGTCCGCGCCCCGGTAGACCACCGTGTCGATCGCTGCGCCGGCCTTATAGCGCCACTGGCGGTCCACGCGGGTGTAGATGGTTTCGCGCGCCGGCTTGGCCAGCGCGAATTCACTGGCGCGGGTCATCACCTGCACCACCGCGACCATCAGCGGCATCGGCGAGGCCGCCAGCACCGAGAAGCCGATCAGGATCGCGAAACCAGGAATCAGCAGCGCCGGCGCAATGCCATGCCGGGACAGCAGCCAGCGGGTCAGGGCGAGCTGCATCAGCAGCGCCAGTGCGTTCACCGCCAGGTCGATACGCGAGAAGAACGCGGTGGCGGCGCCTGCATCATTGAATGAGGCACGCACGATAGTGGCCTGCTGGTTGTACAAAAGGGTGCCCACGCCCACACCGAACACCACCATGATCGCCAGCCAGCGCAGCAGAGGTTCACGCACGATCAGTTTCAAGCCATCCAGCACGCTGCCGCCCATTGGCTTCTCGCCGGACACCAGTTGCTGCTCGCGTTCGCGCAGCACCGCCCAGTGCCGCAGCCGCCAGATGCACAACAGGCAGACGACCAGGAATCCCGCAGAGACCAGCATCAGGTTGGCGATACCCACGCGCTGCACCAGCGCACTGGTGATGATCGGACCGAGGAAGGCACCGACGGTGCCAGCCGCGCCGATGTAACCGTAGAAAGCACGTGCCTGCGCGTTGGAAAACACATCGGCCATGAAGCTCCAGAACACCGCCACCGCGAACAGGTTGAAGACAGTGATCCAGAAAAAGAACGCCATGCCGCGGCCCGGCACACCGCTATCGAACAGTACGTAGAAGCCCAGCAGGGTGACGATGAAGAACCCATACACCGCCGGCAGGAACACCCGCCGTGGGAAGCGGCTGACCAGCCAGCCGTACACCGGCTGCAGCACCAGCATGATCACGAACACGCAGGAAAACAGGAACTGCAGGACGAAGTCCTTCAGCGCGATGCCATGGCTGGCGAACCAGGCGATCAGCATCGGCGGAAACACCGTTTCCAGGTCCGCCGAGGCAGCCATCGCCTCACGCACCGGGCGCAGCACGTAGTAGCCACTGAGCAGGCAGAAGAAGTACAGGAACGACCACCACAGCGCCGGCGACTCACGCAGTGCCGCCGTCAGCCCACGCAGCGGCCCCTTGCCCTTCACCGCGCTCACGCGGCGTCCCTCGCCAGAAGACGGCGGTTGGACAGCGGCATGGCAGGCTCCGGGGCGGTGAAGCGCGTACGTTAGCCAATGCACTGCAACATCGCCAGCGTGACGCGCGCACCGATGGCCGCAACGTAGTGGCATGAGAGGCAGGAACGACACGTTCGGACACACTTCCAGAGCGTCAAAATGCCAACTTTTTCAACGAGATGCGCATTCATCTTCGCTTTGTTTGTGCACAGGGGAAAAGCGGCGCTAGAATCGCCATCAGCAGTCGCGCACGGGTCCAACCGATGAAAAAGAACAGCCTGCGTCGTCCGATCCGATCGGCGGCCACCGGTTTGCTGGGCATGTTGATGCCCGTTGCCTTGTCCACCACCGCGCAGACCCCGCCGGCGTTGCCGCCGATGCCGACCAACATCGAAACTGCTGCGGGTCCCACCGTCGCCCACACCCAGCCGGCGGCCTACCGCACCGGCCTGGTGCCCCGCGTGCAGGCCCCGGCGCCCGGCTTCAACGTCGCCAACATCGAATCGATGGCGCAGCAGCTCACCTATGGCGAACGCGTGCCGGGCATGGCGGTGGCGATCGTGCAGGGCGGCCGTATCCTCAGCGCGCGCGGCTATGGCGTCACCGACGTCAACAATCCGCTGCCAGTTGATGCGCACACCGTGTTCCGCCTGGCCTCGCTGTCCAAGGCCTTCGCCGGCACCATGGCCGGCCTGCTGGTCAACGACGGCACGCTGCGCTGGGACAGCAAGGTCACCGACTACGTGCCGGGTTTCCGCCTGAACTCGCCGGAAGCCACTGATCGCCTGACCGTGGCCGACGTGCTCAGCCATCGCGTCGGCCTGCCGTACAACGCCTACGACCGCGACATCGAAGGCAACGCCGAGTACTACGCGTTGACCCAGAAACTGGCCAACACCAGCCTGAAGTGCCTGCCGGGCGAGTGCTATGCCTACCAGAACGTGGCCTTCAGCCTGATCGGCGATGTCGTCTACGCGGCCTCCGGCAGCTTCTACGAGCAGTCGGTCGAGCGCCGTATCTTCAAGCCGCTGGGCATGAACGATGCCAGCCTCGGCCTGGCCGGCATCCAGGCCAGCTCGCGCTGGGCGCGTCCGCACGTGCGCAGCCGCAACGGCTGGGTCTCGCTGACGCCGAAGCCGACCTACTACCGGGTCGCCCCGGCGGCCGGCGTCAATGCCAGTGCCAGCGACATGGCGCAGTGGCTGCTCGCCCACACCGGCCACCGCCCCGACGTGCTGCCGGCACCGCTGCTGGCCACGCTGCATTCGAGCCTGATCAGCACCCCCGGCGAGATGCGTTCAGGCTGGCGCCGTGAGCGCCTGCATTCGGCGGGCTATGCCCTGGGCTGGCGCACCTTCGACTACGCCGGCCACGACGTGGTGTTCCATGCCGGTGCCGTACAGGGTTACCGCGGCCTGGTCGCGCTGGTGCCGGAACGCGATCTGGGCATCGCCATCATGTGGAACGGCGAAAGCAGCCTGCCCAGCGGCCTGCTGCCGACCGTGCTCGACTCCGCGCTCGGCCTGCCGGCGCAGCGCTGGCTGGACGTGGACACCGACTTCGGCAGCGACAACCTGATGGCCGAGGGCAGCAGCCCTGCGCAGCAGCAGGACAAGCGCAAGGGCAAGGGCGCCTCGAGCAACCGCGCGGTGGCTTCCCCGCGCTGATCCGGCGGGCTCGACCGTGAGCATCAAGGGCGGCCTGGGGGCCGCCCTTTTTGTTGTTTTGTAGGACCTGGCCATGCCCGGCCAGCTCGGAAGACAGGCCCCTGCTCCACAGATGCAGCGCGTCAAACGTCAGAAAGGCAGTCGGCCATGGCTCGGTGCTGGCAATGGCCCCATAAAAAAACCCCCTCCCCGCTGGGCAGCCAGGGAAGGGGTTTCAGGATGCGGCTATCGGGAAGTACTTAGATCAGCGGTGCCGGGGTTGCCGGCAGAGCGACCGGAGCGGCCTTCTTCTTGCGGGCGGCCGGCTTGCGCTTGGCAACCTTCTTCGCTGCCTTCTTCGGGGCAGCCTTCTTGGTGGCCTTCTTCGCGGTCTTCTTCACTGCCTTCTTGGCGGTCTTCTTGACGGCCTTCTTGGCAGTTGCCTTCTTCGCGACCTTCTTGGCCGGCTTGCGGGCCGTTGCCTTCTTGGCAGTCTTCTTGGTGGCCTTCTTGGCTACCTTCTTGGTGGCCTTCTTGGCAGTGGACTTCTTGGCGACCTTCTTCGCCGCCTTCTTCACTGCCTTCTTCGCAGTGGCCTTCTTGGCGACCTTCTTCGCAGCCTTCTTCACCGCCTTCTTGGCAGTCGCCTTCTTCGCGACCTTCTTCACTGCCTTCTTGGCAGCGGCCTTCTTCGCGACCTTCTTCACCGCTTTCTTGGCGGCGGGCTTTTTCTTCGCAGCTTTCTTGGTTGCCATGGGATGGCTCCTCGTCAGTGATAGGGAGTTGAAACGCCCAGGTGGATCAAACCCGCGGATGCTGCGTGCGGGGACCGCCGGCGCGTCAGGCGCGCCGTTACGGATGCGGCAATGCCAGCCTCGATCGGCGGAGCGGGCATCGGAACGGGAGTTGCCTTGCATTTCTCCGGGGGAAGCGGGGCCATGTCCACCGTCATCAGGGTCGCGGTGGTCTTGAAGGGGCTGCTTCGCATCGGACGATTGATTCTGCGCACTCGGTTGGGCAGGCAAGGTCTGCTGAGGCGAAACCTAATCACGGTTTTTTTTACTGTCAACAACCCCCGCGAAAAATTTTCACATCCGCGCCATCCATGGTGGTGCCTGCACGGTCGCCACGCTCCGCGCTCGACGACCGCCGAAGCGCCACGCACGCATGCTGCCTGCAGCAACAACCATGCAAGCGTTGAACAAAAAGTACTTGAAATAAGCACTCTGCGCAGATGCATGCACGTCGGTGGCCACTGCGTGCACACATCGTCAGCACCGGCTGCCGCTGGCACCAACGCCAGCACAACGGCGCCGCAACGGGGGGCAAAAAGTTTTCACATCCGAGTACGTCGGCGCGGGGCGGAAACGCGGATTTGCGCAAAACTGCGCACGCCGATCGGCACCGATTGTCAGTCCGCTGATGCCACGCCGAGGGTGCCAAGCGAACCGGCCGTCATGAGTCCGACGCACTCGCCAAAACGAAAACGGCCACCCGAAGGTGGCCGTTTCAGAATCCGCAAGCGCGACTCAGTGGTCGTCGCTCTCCAGGACTTCGGCGTACGCGTCCGGATCCAGCAGATCGTTGACCTCTTCGGCGTTGGCCAGTTCGACCACGAACATCCAGCCTTCGCCGTAGGCATCTTCGTTGATGGTTTCCGGCTTGTCGGACAGGGCCGAGTTGACCTCGACGACCTTGCCGCTGATCGGGCTGTAGACGTCCGAGGCGGCCTTCACCGACTCGACAACGGCGATCTGTTCGCCGGCCTTGGCCTCGGCGCCGACTTCGGGCAGTTCGACGTAGACCAGGTCACCCAGCAGGCCCTGGGCGTGGTCGGAAATACCGACGGTGACGCGGCCATTGCCTTCGACACGGGCCCACTCATGGGACTTGAGGAACTTGAGGTCGCCGGGGATCTCGCTCATGGGACTGCTCCAGAGATATGCAGGGGGTGGAAAAAACGGGGCTAGTGTAACCAACCGGCCGCCACTGCTGTCAGTGACGACCGGCACGTTCGGATCAGGCGTCGGCGAGCACGCCGGGCTGGGCCTGGCCTTCGCGCACGAACGGGAACTTGACCACGCGTACCGGCACCTGCCGGCCGCGGATGTCGACGGTGACCTGGCCGAGTTCACCGGCCGGCACGCGGGCGAAGGCGATGCCCTTGGCCAGCGTCGGCGAGAAGGTGCCGGACAGGATCTCGCCCTCGCCGCTGGACGTCGTCACTGCCTGGCCGTGGCGCAGCACGCCCTTTTCGTCCATCACCAGGCCGATCATCTGGCGCGCGGTGCCGGCAGCCTTCTGCGCTTCCAGCGCGCCGCGGCCGATGAAGTCGCGGCCTTCGTCCAGCGACACGGTCCAGGCCAATGCTGCCTCATATGGGCTGATCTCTTCGTCCATGTCCTGGCCGTACAGGTTCATGCCGGCTTCCAGGCGCAGCGTGTCGCGCGCGCCGAGGCCTGCCGGCTTCACGCCTGCCGCCAGCAGGCGGTTCCAGAACGCGACCACGGCATCCTGCGGCAGCAGGATTTCGAAGCCGTCTTCGCCGGTGTAGCCGGTGCGGGCGACAAACAGCTCGACGCCATCGTCGGACTGCACCTGCAGGGCGGCGAAGCGGCCCAGCTTGGTCAGCGCGGCGCGGTCGGCTTCGCGGGCCAGGCTGATGACGATGTCGCGCGCCTGCGGCCCCTGCACGGCCAGGATGGCCAGGTCCGGACGCTGCTCGACGGACACGCCGAACGGTGCGGCCTGCTCACGCAGCCAGGCCAGATCCTTTTCGCGGGTCGAGGCATTGACCACCATGCGGAAGAAGTCGTCGCCCAGGTAGTAGACGATCAGGTCGTCGATGACGCCGCCACGGGGATTCAGCATGCACGAGTACAGTGCCTTGCCGGTGACCTTCAGCTTGTCGATCGAGTTGGCCAGCAGGCGGCGCAGGAACGGCTTGACCTGCTCACCACGCAGATCGACCACGGTCATGTGGCTGACGTCGAACACACCGGACTCACGGCGCACCAGGTGGTGCTCGTCCAGCTGCGAGCCGTAGTGGATGGGCATGTCCCAACCCCCGAAATCGACCATCTTGGCGCCAAGGGCGCGGTGGGTATCGTTGAGCAGCGTCTTCTGGGTCATGACCGGGTCCGGCAGCAGAGGAAACAAGAACCCCCATTATCCCAGATCGGTCACCCACAGGTCGCGCCGCAGCGCAGCGCCGGAGCCGAACCCACGCGACGCCCGCACGAAGAGGCCCGGCTCTACAAGGAGCGGCCCGCAGCCTCAACCTGCAGCGTGCTGCCCTGTACCGCCAGCACCCGTACCCACGTACCCGCCGGCAGCTCCGGGCCGCTCACCGGCCAGGACGCGTCATCGATGCTGACCCGGCCCTGCCCGCTGACGATGCCCTGCTGCAAGGGCACCACCCGACCGACCAGCTGCTCGGCACGGCGGTTGAGCAACGGCGCATCGCTGGGCCGCGCCCTTTTCCTGCCCCAGCGCCGGTAGCACTGGATCGAGACCACGCTCAGCACGACGAAGGCAACGACCTGCCACAGCAACGGAATGCCGCTGAACACCGCAACCAGGACGAACACGGCCGCTGCGCCAATGCCGATCCACAGCATGAACGCCCCGGGTGCCAACGCCTCTGCCGCGAACAGCAGCAGCGCCAACGCGCCCCAACCGACGACTTCCCAGCGCATGTCAGCCTCCGATCGGCGGTGGCCGCTTGCCTGCGGCCTTGGTGGTCTGGTCGCCCAGTGCCTGCTTGGCCAGTTCGGCCACGCCAGCGATCGAACCGATCACGCCGCTGGCCTCCATCGGCATCAGCACCAGCTTCTGGTTCGGCGAGCTGGCCAGTTCCTTGAACGCCTCGACGTACTTCTGGGCGACGAAGTAGTTGATCGCCTGCACGTCACCTTCGGCAATCGCCGCCGACACCATCTGGGTCGCCTTGGCTTCGGCCTCGGCCAGGCGCTCGCGGGCCTCCGCATCGCGGAACGCGGCTTCGCGACGGCCCTCAGCCTCCAGCACGGTAGCCTGCTTTTCGCCATCGGCGCGCAGGATCTCCGACTGGCGCGAACCCTCTGCCTCGAGGATCTGCGCGCGCTTCTCGCGCTCAGCCTTCATCTGCCGCGCCATCGCATCCAGCAGGTCGCGCGGCGGCTGGATGTCGCGGATCTCGATGCGGTTGACCTTCACGCCCCAGGGATTGGTGGCATGGTCGACCACGCTCAGCAGCTGGGCATTGATCACCTCGCGCTGGCTGAGCGATTCATCCAGGTCCATCGAGCCGATCACGGTACGGATGTTGGTCTGCACCAGGGCGATCATTGCCACTTCCAGATTCGCGACCTCATAAGCGGCCTTGGCAGCGTCCAGGACCTGGAAGAACACCACGCCGTCCACGCGCACGGCGGCGTTGTCCTTGGTGATCACTTCCTGGCTGGGCACATCCAGCACCTGCTCCATCATGTTCACCTTGCGCCCCACCCCGTACACGATCGGGATCAGGAAATGCAGGCCCGGCGTCATGGTGTGCGTGTAGCGCCCGAAGCGCTCGACGGTCCATTCGAAGCCCTGGGGCACCATCCGTACCGCTTTGAACAGGATGACCACGGCCACGAAGGCCAGTACCACGGTAAAGAACATGGTCGGGAACATCTCGCTTTTCCTTATCTGTGACGTCCAGGCCCCAGCATAGCGCGTGAAGGCCACATTCACAGCGGAACTACCAGGGCACGCGCCCGCGCAGGATGTCGGCGAACATCACCCAGTCGCCCATGAACGAGTACAGCGGATGCTGGAAGGTGGCCGGCCGGTTCTTCTCGAAGAAGAAATGGCCGACCCAGGCGAATCCATAGCCGCAGGCCAGCGCAGCGAGCAACAGCATCGGCTGCCCGCGCAGGCCCGCTGCCATGACCAGCACCAGCACGCCGCAGCTGCCGATGAAGTGCAGCCGCCGCGAAACCGGGTGGCGGTGCTCGCTGAGATAGAACGGATAGAACTCGCGGAAGCTGGCGAAGCGGGACATGCGCGTGCTCCGGGAACCAGGGCCGCCACCATCATGCACCATCGCTGCCCTTGCAGCATCGAGCCATGCTCGGCTTGCGCGCGCCGGCGCAGTGGGAAGGAAGAGCGGCCGAGCATGGCTCGGCCCTACACCGATGAGGTGCGCGGACCGAACATGATCACTGCCATGCCGGCCAGGCACAGGGCGGCACCGAACAGGTCCCACCGGCTGGGACGGATGCCGTCGACCAGCCACAACCAGAACAGCGCCGTGCCGATGTAGACCCCACCGTAGGCGGCATAGACCCGCCCACTGGCGGTCGGGTGCAGGGTCAGCAGCCAGGCGAACAGCGCCAGGCTGGCGGCCGCCGGCAGCAGCAGCCAGATGCTGCCGCCCTTGCGCAGCCACAGCCACGGCAGATAGCAGCCGACGATCTCGGCCAGCGCGGTCAGCAGGAACAGGCCGAGTGTCTTCACGCTTTCTCCGCTGCCTTGGCTTGCTGCCACAGCGCTTCCTGCGCCTCCAGGTCCATCGCGGCCAGCGCTTCCCCCTGCGCGTCGGCCTGCGCTTCCATCGCACGGAAGCGACGTTCGAACTTGTGGTTGGCCCCGCGCAGCGCCGCGCCCAGGTCGATGTCGGCATGGCGGGCCAGGTTGGCGCAGACGAACAGCAGGTCACCCAGCTCTTCCTGCAGGCGCGCCTTGTTGCCGGCGATATCCCCGCGCTCGAACTCCTCGCGCAGCTCCTGCAGTTCCTCGGCCGCCTTGTCCAGCACCGGCAGCGGACCTGGCCAGTCGAAACCGACCTTGGCCGCGCGCGACTGCAGCTTCACCGCACGTTGCCACTCCGGCAAGCCGCGCGAGATGCCGGCCAGTGCGGAGGTGTCCTGCTCGCCCTTGGCCGCACGCTCGGCACGCTTGATCGCTTCCCAGTTGCGCGTCACGCCGTGGGCATCGTCGACGCTCACCTCGGCGAACACGTGCGGGTGGCGGCGCTGCATCTTGTCGCTGATCGCGCGGGCCACGTCTGCGAAGGCGAAGCTGCCCTGCTCTTCGGCCATGCGCGCATGGAACACCACCTGCAGCAGCAGATCGCCCAGTTCATCGCAAAGATCATCGAGATCGCCGCGATCGATCGCATCGGCCACTTCGTAGGCTTCCTCGATGGTATATGGCGCGATGGTTGCGAAGTTCTGCTCTAGGTCCCAAGGGCAGCCGCCCTGCGGGTCGCGCAGGCGCGCCATGATCGCCAGCAGGCGCTCCAGCTCATGGGTGGCGGCGCTGCCGGTGGTGGGAGTGTCGTGCGCGCTCATGCGGCCTCCAGGGTCAATCGGACAACCAGTCGCGCCATGGCAGGCTGGTGTCACCAAGGGCAATGAAATCGCCGTTCAACAGGGTTTCGCGGCGGTTGTAACGGAACGGCTTGCCGGTCGCGGCCGACAGCACCGCGCCGCCGGCGGCGTGCAGCACGCATTGGCCGGCGGCGGTATCCCATTCGGAGGTCGGGCCCAGCCGCGGATAGACATCCAGGCCACCTTCGGCGATCCGGCAGAACTTCAGCGACGAGCCCTGCGCGATGGTCTCGATGCGGCCCATCCTTGCAAGCAGGGCCTCGGTTTCCGGTGAGCGGTGCGAGCGGCTGGCAGCAACCCGCAGCGGTACGGTGGCCGGCGTGCGGGTGCGCAGCACGGTGTCGTGCAGACCCTGCCGGCGATAGGCCAGCTCGCCGCGCATGGCATGCCAGACGATGCCGGTCACCGGGGCCAGCACCACGCCGAAGGCCGGTGCGCCCTGGTAGATCAGCGCGATGTTGACACTGAACTCGCCGTTGCGCTTGACGAATTCACGGGTGCCGTCGAGCGGATCGACCAGCCAGTACGCGCCCCAGTGGCGGCGCTGCTCCCAGGCCACCTGTGCCGATTCTTCGGACAGGATTGGCAGGTCCGGGGTCAGCTGCTGCAGGCCCTGTTCAATGACCTGGTTGGCCGCCAGGTCGGCACTGGTGACAGGGCTGCTGTCGTCCTTGATCTGTACATCGAAGCCATCGGCATAGACCTGCATGATGGCCCGTCCGGCGTCCTGGGCGATGGCGATGGCGGTCTCGCGCAGGTCCGTGGTCAGCTTGATCATCGCAGTCCCTGCAGCCACTGGCGGGCGATGAACAGTGCCGCCAGCGAGCGCCCCTCGGAAAAGTCCTCGCGCAGCATCAGCTGGTCCAGCTCGGCCAGCTTCCACGGGATGACTTCCAGTTCTTCCGGCTCGTCGCCGGCCAGCTTTTCCGGGTACAGGTCGCGTGCCACCACCAGCCACGACTGGTGGCTCATGTAGGTCGGGGCCAGGGTCATCGCGCGCAGCACATCGACCCGGCGCGCGCCGAAACCGGCCTCTTCCTTCAGCTCGCGGTCGGCGGCCTGCTCGGGGGTCTCGCCGGCATCGATCCGCCCCTTGACCAACCCCAGTTCATAGCGGTGCATGCCGGCAGCGTATTCACGTACCAGCAGTACGGTCTCGTCGTCGAGCATCGGCACCACCACCACTGCGCCATGACCTCGGCTGACCAGACGTTCGAACCGGCGGCGTTCGCCGTTGGAGAACTCCAGGTCCAGATGCTGCCGCTGGAAGGGGCCGTTCTCCTCATCGGTGATCCGATGGATGATCGGCAAGCGACGCCCGGCACGGTCATCGTTCATGTGGAATCTCCGCGGCGGCCGGCGCCTGCGCCGGTGCCGATAGAATGTGCAGGCAGCAACATGTTCATGAGCCCGAAATGCTAGCAGACCCAACCCCCTCCCCGCTGGCCCAGCACTGGCGGCAACGCGATCTGCAGGTGCTCTGGCACCCGTGCACGCAGATGCGCGAGCACCCGCATACCCTGCCGCTGGTGCCGATCGCCCGTGGTGAAGGCGCATGGTTGATCGACCACGACGGCAATCGCTACCTGGACGCCGTCAGCAGTTGGTGGACCAACCTGTTCGGCCATGCCGAACCGCGCATCGGTGGTGCCATTGCCGCCCAGGCCAGGCAACTGGAACAGGTGATGCTTGCCGGCTTCGGCCATGAGCCAGCCATCAGCCTGGCCGAACGCCTGCTCGCACTGGCCCCACGCCAGCCTGGCCGCGAACCACTGGCCAAGGTGTTCTTCGCCGACAACGGGTCCGCCGGCGTGGAAGTGGCGCTGAAGATGGCCTTCCAGTATTTCCAGAACCGAGGGGAACCGCAGCGCACGCGTTTCATCGCATTGGAGAACGGCTACCACGGCGAGACCCTCGGCGCGCTGGCGCTGGGAGACATTCCGCTGTATCGCCGCGTCTATGCGCCGCTGCTGGCCGAAGCGCTGTTCGCGCCCTCGCCGGACGCTTTCCTGGCTGAGCCCGGTCAGAGCCCGGCTGAGCGTGCACGGCAGGCCGCCGATGGCCTTGCCACGCTGTTCGACCAGCACCCGGGCGAGATCTGTGCGGTGATCCTGGAACCGCGCCTGCAGTGCGCCGGCGGCATGCGCATGCATGACCCGGTCTACCTGCAGCGCGTGCGCGAACTATGCGACGCCCATGGCGCGTTCATGATCGCCGACGAGATCGCCACCGGCTTCGGCCGCACCGGCACCCTGTTCGCCTGCGAGCAGGCCGGGGTGATGCCGGACCTGATGTGCCTGTCCAAGGGCCTGACCGGCGGCTTCCTGCCGCTGGCCACCGTGCTGGCCACGCAGGCGCTGTACGACGCGTTCCTCGACGACTCACGCGAGCGCGCCTTCCTGCATTCGCACAGCTATACCGGCAACCCGCTGGCCTGCGCGGCGGCATTGGCCACGCTGGACATCTTCCGCGACGACGATGTGATCGCCCGCAACCGTGGCATCGCCTCGGTGATGGGCACGCTGGCCGCACCGTTCAGCGACCATCCGCACGTGGCCGACGTGCGCCAGGCCGGCATGGTAGTTGCCTTCGAGCTGTCGCGCGACGGCAACAAGCGCACGCCCTTCGACCCGGCCATGCGGCTGGGCCTGCATGCCTACAAGGCCGCGCTGAAACGTGGCGTGGTGCTGCGTCCGCTGGGCGACGTGCTGTACTGGATGCCACCCTACTGCGTGGACGACGAACAACTGGAGCTGCTGGCACATACCACGCTGGCGGCGATTGACGAGGCGATTGCATGCGCGTGACCCGCTGCCCCATCGACCTGGCGCTGCACAGCGGCCAGACCGTGACCCTGCCGGAAGAGACGGCCAACCATCTGGTGCGGGTGATGCGCCTGCGCGAGGGTGATACCTGCGTGCTGTTCAACGGCGATGGCCACGACTACAGCGCCACGCTGACTGCCGCCGGCAAGCGCGAGGTGCAGGTGCGCATCGATGCGGTGCAGGCGGTGGGCAACGAATCGCCGCTGGCGATCACCCTGCTGCAGGGCATTGCCCGAGGCGAAAAGATGGACCTGATCCTGCAGAAGGCCACCGAGCTGGGCGTGGCGGCGATCATTCCGGTGAATGCCGAGCGTACCGAGGTGAAGCTGGATGCGGCTCGGGCGGAGAAGCGCGTGTCGCACTGGAACAATGTGGTGACCTCGGCCTGCGGCCAGTCCGGGCGCGCGAGCATTCCGCAGGTGGGCCCGCCGCTGTCGCTGGCACAGGCCGCGGCGGCACTGCCCGCCGATACGCTGCGGCTGACCCTGGACCCGCTGGGTGCCCATCGCCTGTCGACGCTGGACGCGGCGCCGGCGGGCGGCATCGTGATCGCGATCGGTCCGGAAGGCGGCTGGTCGCCGCGCGACCGTGATCAGTTGGCAGCAGCAGGCTTCCAGGGCCTTCAACTGGGCCCGCGCATCCTGCGAACCGAGACCGCCGGGCTGGCCGCGATTGCCGCATTGCAGGCGCGGCTGGGCGATCTGGGGTGAGGCTGATTCGTTGTAGTACCGGCCGCTGGCCGGCATCCAAGGGATCATGAGGTTGCCGGCCAGCGGCCGGCACTACCGCGACCAGCGCGTCCAGGGCGGCAGCCGAGCGTAGGCTCGGCTCTACAGGCCCGCGCCAGATTTCAGTTTCCTTGTAGAGCCGAGCCATGCTCGGCTCGGTGCCGGTCGGCAGCCGGCACTACCAGCCTGGTGGATCAAGCCGCCAGCGAATCCAGGGCGGCTTCCAGTGCGTCGAGGTTCGGCAGCAGCGCGCTCTGCTCACCCAGCAGCACGCGCATGTGCACGATCTGCGGCAGGGTTTCCTCGGAAGCATCGGCCAGCAGGCCATCGCGCGGCACCGAGATCAGCTGCGGGAAATTCTGCGTCAGCAGCGCGTAGTACGGGCGCTGCGCGTTGCCGCTGAGGGCCTTCAGCACCACCACCTTGTTGTGGCCGCCCACGGCCTCCTCGCCCAGGCCGGAAAGGCGCGCGAACGACACCAGCGGCACCTGCCAGCCGTGCCAGCCGATTTCGCCGACCAGCCAGCGCGGGGCATCGGAAACCGGCTGCACCGGCACCCGCGACATCATTTCGGCCACGGTGGCATTGGGCAGCAGCACGCGTTCGTTGCCGGCCTGGATCAGGACGCCTCGGATTTCGTCATTGCTGGCATAGCTCATGGTGCGTCTCCGTTATCGTCTTCCACGCCCCAGCGCGAGGCGATGGCCTGCGCCAGTTCCTGTGGTTCACCGGCCACCATGCCAGCGGCGACCACCGCCGTGGCCGCGGCAGGGTCATAGCAGCCCTCGCCGACCTGCCCGGCCACCCACGCACCGGCGGCGGCCAGATCCAGTGCCGGCCCCACAAGCGCAAGGTCGGCGCCGCTGAGCAGGACCAGCGCGGTGTGCTCAGCCGGCAGCGCGGCAATCGAGATCCCTTGCGCGTCGCTGACGAAATGCAGGCCGTCGCTGGCTGCCTGCACGCCGATGTCATCGGCCAGCACGTGCACTTCACCGGGTGTTGCACGCTGGCCGACTTCGGCCAGCTGCACCGGCAGCGGCGACACGCGCGCCATCTGCTTGACCAGGTTTCCGTAGCGGCCACCGTCCAAGCGCATATGCACCAGCACCGGGACGCTCAGCGATGCAGGCAGCGCGCCCAGCAGGCGACGCAGTGCATCCGGGCCGCCGATGCCGGCCAGCACCAGCAACGATCCGGCGCGTGCGCCC
This sequence comes from Stenotrophomonas maltophilia group sp. LNF247, assembly GCF_054083135.1. Classification (NCBI taxonomy): domain Bacteria; kingdom Pseudomonadati; phylum Pseudomonadota; class Gammaproteobacteria; order Lysobacterales; family Lysobacteraceae; genus Stenotrophomonas; species Stenotrophomonas maltophilia group sp. LNF247. Next base: position 88,170 of record NZ_JBSRQL010000012.1, on the reverse strand, counting down.
ACGGGCGCACCAGCATCCAGATCGACCAGGCTCAGATGGCCGGTATCGAAGGAAGGCAGCGGTGCCTCCGGCGCGGCGTGTTGCGAAGCGGCTGCCGGAACGTCGGCCACGTCATCGACCAGCGACCATGCGGTGTGGTCGAAGGAGGTAGGCGGAATGGGCGGTGCTGCGGGCGCGATCTCCGCCAGCGATGGCGGTTCGGGGGCCTCCAGCGGCTCAGGCACGACCGGCTGCAGCGCCGCCAGCGCCTGTTCCAGCGCAATCGGTTCGTGCAGCTGCGCAGGCGGCGAGTACAGGCTGTCAGCGGGGACCTCGTCGGCCCAGCTCGATGCCTGGTCCAGGTGCGCCTGCAGCGCTTCTTCCTGCGGTGCCGGTGGCGGTGCCGGATGGCCCGGCGCCAGTTGCAGGCTGGGTTCTTCTTCAGCCCCCGGCGGCAACACCTGCTGATGGCCATGCAGCTTCGCGGCCAGATGACGGCCCCAGCGCTGGGCCTCCCAGCCATCACGACGTGCGGCCAGTTCGGCCTCGTCGAAGACCAGGGTCAGGCCCGGTGCGGACAACACCGATTCCAGGCGCTCCAATGCGTCCTCAATGGCGGTCTCCAGCGCAATCACCACGACCTGAGGTCGGGCGTCGTGCAGCAGCTGCGGCTCAAGGCTGTTCGGGTCGTCTTCCAGCACCAGCTGCACATCCGCATGCGACAGTGCCTCGCGCAGGCGCTCGCGCGCCGCGCCGGGACGGGCCAGCAGGGCAACGGCCGGAGCCGCCTGGGTTTCACTCACGGACACGGGCGATCCCCAACAGGTCGTACACGTTACGCATCAGGTCCAGTTCCTGGTACGGCTTGCCCAGATAACGCTGGACACCGATCTCGAAGGCGCGCTGGCGGTGCTTGTCACCGCTGCGCGAAGTGATCATCACGATCGGCACGTCCCTGTAGCGCGGGTCGGCACGCATCGCGGTAGCCAGCTCGTAGCCATCCATGCGCGGCATCTCGATGTCCAGCAGCATCAGGTCCGGTACCCGCTCTTCCAGTCGCTCCAGTGCTTCCACGCCGTCACGCGCAACGCTGACCTCGAAGTTGTGGCGTTCGAGGATGCGGCCGGTGACCTTGCGCATGGTCAGCGAGTCGTCGACCACCATCACCAGCGGCACCTGGCGCTCCTGGCGCGGCGCATTGGCCAGTACCGGCAGCGTCGGGTTGGCCAGGAAACGGCGCACCAGCGGCGCCACGTCCAGGATCACCACCACGCGGCCGTCGCCGGTGATGGTCGCGCCGTAGATCCCCGGCACCGACGCGATCTGCAGGCCGACCGGCTTGACCACGATTTCGCGGTTGCCCAGCACCTGGTCGATCGCGACGGCGGCGCGCAGATCACCGGCACGGACCAGCAGCAGTGGCACCTGCTCCTGGCCGTCGGCACGCGCCGGGGCCTGGCCGACCAAGCTGCCAAGGTCGTACAGCGGATAGTCTTCGCCGCTGTAGCGGTAGCTGCTGTCGGCAGCCTCGAAGCGCTCGCGCGACAGGCGGCCGATACCACTGACCGAGGCCACCGGCACTGCGAAGGTGGTTTCGCCGATCTGCACGAACACCGCCTGGGTGACCGCCAGCGTCTGCGGCAGGCGCAGGGTGAAGCGCACGCCCTGCCCACGCACTGACTGGATATCGACCGAGCCACCCAGCTGGCGCACTTCGTTGCGCACCACGTCCATGCCCACGCCACGGCCGGCCAGCTGGCTGACCTGGTCGGCGGTGGTGAAGCCTGACGCGAAGATGAGGTTGTCCAGTTCCTGCTCGTTCGGCTGCGCATCGGCGGCCAGCAGGCCGCGGTCGATGGCGCGGCGGCGGATCGCTTCGCGGTCCAGGCCAGCGCCGTCATCGGCCACTTCCAGGACGATTTCCGAGCCTTCGCGGTGCAGGCGGATGGCGATCTCGCCCTCCTCCGGCTTGCCGGCGGCGCGGCGCTGTTCCGGCGCTTCCAGGCCATGGGCCACCGAGTTGCGCAGCATGTGTTCCAGCGGCGCGACCATGCGATCGAGGACGTTGCGGTCCAGTTCGCCGTGGGTGCCTTCCAGAGTCAGGTGGACCTGCTTGCCGGTATCCATGCCGGCCTGGCGGACCACGCGGCGCAGGCGCGGCACCAGGCCATCGAACGGCACCATGCGCGCGCGCATCAGGCCGTCCTGCAGCTCCGAACTGACACGCGACTGCTGCTGCAGCAGCGAATCGTACTGGCGCGACAGATCGTCCAGCACGCCCTGCAGGCCGCCAAGGTCGGCGGCGGACTCGTTCAGCGCACGGCTGAGCTGCTGCAGGGTGGAGAAGCGATCCAGTTCCAGCGGATCGAACTTCTGGTCGGCCTGGTCCTGCTCGCGCTGGTAGCGGGCGACGATCTGCGCCTCGGTTTCCAGGTCGAGGCGGCGCAGCTGGTCGCGCAGTCGCGCATTGGTGCGCTCCAGTTCGCCCATCGCGCCGCGGAAGGCGCCGAGCTGCTGTTCCAGCCGCGAGCGGTAGATCGCCACTTCACCGGCATGATTGACCAGGCGGTCGAGCAGGTCGGCGCGCACGCGCACCTGTTCCTGCTGCGGACGTGCCAGGGGGTCTTCATCGACCGTACCCTCGGCCGGCAGCGGTGCCGACAGCGGCGCGTCGACAATCGGCGTCAGCGTGGCCGCAGCCTGCGCCGCCACGGTCTCGGCCTCGCTGGCTGCACGCGCGGCCGTGGCGGCTGCAGCAATATCGGTGGTGGTGCGAACCTCGAAGGCCTCCACCAGATCCAGCGCCGGCTCCACCACGCGGTGGGTGCCGGTACGGGTGAGCAGCTGGTGCAGGCGGTCAAAGCCGCGTTCCAGCAGCTGCACGTCGCGGCGCTCGATTTCGGTACGGCCAGCGGCCACCGCTTCCAGCAGCGATTCGATGCTGTGGCCGAGGTCGCCGATGGCATTGATACCGGCCATGCGAGCGCCCCCTTTGAGGGTGTGCAGGTCACGCTGCAGGCCGGCCAGCACCTCGCGATCCTGCGGTGCATCACGCAGCTCGCTGATCAGGCCATCACAGTGGTCGAGCAGGTCCCTGCCTTCCTCGACAAAGATGTCGACCAGCTCGCGGTCGTACACGCTGAAGTCAAGCGCATCGGCATCGGCACCGTCTTCGGCATCCGCCGCAACAGGCGCCTGCTCAACATCCGGCGCAGGGGGCTCGATGTCGGCCGCTGCGATCTCCGTGCCGTCACCGGTGTTGATCGTGCCCTGGCCCGGCGCCTCTTCCATTTCGAAGAACCGCACCGGAGCACCACTGCCAACGCGTGCCTCTGCGCTGAACGCCTCAATCACCGTCGCCGGGGACGGCTGATCGGCGCTCTCTCCTTCACCGACCGCCGCCTCCCCGCCGACGTCCGCATCCTCGGCAAAGGCATCTGCCTCGCCCGGCGCGAGTTCGCTGGCCTGGAGGCCGATCACGGGCCATTGCCCGTCGTCGTCCAGGGTCCGCTCTTGCTCGATCACGTGCAGGCCGGCCTCGAGCGCGGCTGCCAGCGTGACCGGTTCTGCGAAACCCGGCACAGCCATTTCATCCTGCAGGCTCGACAGCTCGCTGTCGAGTGGCAATGCAGCAGCGTCGTCAATGACGCTGTCATCGCCGCTGCCCGAATCAAAGGACAAGGACGTATTCAGGTCGATCGCGTCAACTTCCGCAGACACCGGCAGCTCTTCCGCGTCGCGGTCGTCGACCGGCAGCGCACTGGCGTCGAGGTACGGCGACAGATCGTCGGCCATGGTCAGATCAGCGTCGTCTACGGTCTCGATCGTGGGCGCGGCAGCTGCGTCGGCCCCTTCGACAACAGGCGCACTCTCCACCGGCTGGATCGATTCAATCGCGCCGGTGTACGCCACTGCGGGTTCATCTTCTCCCTGCACCGACGGCCAGCCGGCATCGAAGTAACGCGAAAGATCGTCGCTGGCGGTCAACTCGCCGACTTCCAGGCCGCTGTCGGCGGCGACGTCCGGCGTCCTGAGGTCGGGCGCAGATGGAACCGGTTCCAGCGCATCTTCGGCAAGCGGTTCGGCAATGAGATCGGGAGCCGCATCGGAAGCAACGCGCATGCTGGTTTCGCCCAGCGCGTCCAGGCCGGCCAGCGGCGCTTCGGCTTCGGATGCCTGCTCGACATCTGGCGCCGGTTCGGTGCCCTCTTCATCCTCGTCTTCCGACGCGAACAGCGGCCAGCGCGCTTCCGGCAGCTCGCCAGCCAATGCCTGCAGCCGCTGCACCAGCGCATCCTGCGGCGCAATGCGCGGGTGTTCGGCCTGCAGCGCCTCCATGGTCGCGGTGATCGCCTGCGCAGCTGCGTCCAGCGCGGCGACACCCTCGTCGCCAGGTACCACATCGGCGGCCAGAGCCCGCTTGATGTAGGACTCGGCGCCGCCGGTAACGGCGGTGATTTCCGGCACTTCGGTCATCGCGAAGGCGCCGTTCATGGTGTGAACCGCACGCAGCAGTGCGTCGCTGACCGGCTGCGGTGCCTGCTGTGCCGAGCGCAGCCACTCCTGCAGGGTCGCCTGGTGGACTTCGACCTCGGCCTCGAGGATCTCGCGCAGCACGCTGTCGATGTTGGCCGGGGTCCCGGCGTCTTCGGCCACCGCCGAGGCATCGGCCTGCGCCGACGCAGCGGCCTCGGCGTCCAGCAGGCGGCTGATTTCGTCTTCGCCTTCGGACTCGGCCAGTGTCGCTGCCGGTGCGGCCGCAGCCGGCAACGGCACGTAGAAGGTCTCCTCGCCGGCGCCGACCCGATCGGCGATGGCCTGCATTGCCTGCAGGTCCACGCTGATGCGCTGGCCATGGCGCAGCGCGGCATTCAACTGCGGCAGTGCGGCGTGCGCATTGTCGACCATTGCCAGCACGGCCGGCGTGGCCGGCCGGCTGCCATCGAGCACGCGGTTGAGCATGCCCTCGATCTTCCAGGCGAACTCCCCCAGGGTGCGCGCGCCGACCAGTCGGCCACTGCCCTTGAGGGTGTGGAAGATGCGGCGGATCGGCCGCAGCCGGTCCATGTTGTCCAGCTGCGTGCGCCATGCCGGCAGCAGCGTGCCAAGGTTGGCCAGTTCGTCGTCGAACTCTTCCAGGAACACCTCGCGGATGTCCTCGTCGATGTTCTCGGCATCGTCGTCGAAGCCGGCCTCGAAGCCGGCCTCGGTCCCAGCCACGACCGGGATGTCCGCAGCGGGCGGAGCCGCCATGGCCTGCGGATTGAAGTCGGCCGCCGCGGCGCTCAGCTCGGCAAAGAACTGTGCGTCGGCTTCGCTGAAATCGATCGGTGCGATGGTGTCGATATCAATCACCGACACCGCCGGTGCCGGTGCATCGGAGGCCGGCGTCAGCACCTCGGCCATCGGCGCGGCCGCGTGCTCCGGCACATCCGCCGCAACGGCGTCGACTTCGGCAACCACGGGGCTTTCGTCCAACGGCTGGGGCGTGGCGTCATCGACGGTCTCCAGCGACGGATGCAGTCCGGCGTCGTCGTCCAGCGACAGCGTCTCCATGGCGTGCAGCGACAGCACGTCGTCGGCGTTATCCAGCGCATCGGCGTCGAAACGGAACACCACGTCGTCACGGGCAGCAACCACATCGTGCTCGGCAGCCACCGGGTCGAACACCGGCGCTGCAAAGCCAGTGGTGTCAAAGGGTACCGACGCGTCGACGTCGTGCTCGACATCCGCCACTGCCACATCAGCCGATACCGGTGGTGTCGCCTCCGACAGCGTCCATTGCGGCACCGATTCCATTCCGGTTTCGGCGCGTTCGAAGCTGACCGGATCGAAACTGGCGAAGGTCGGGCTGCGTTCGTCTTCGGCACTCGCGGCCGGATCGGCGTCCGGATGGAACGGCGCGAGATCCCACTGCGGCACCTCGGGCGCAGGCGCGCTGGAGGCGGCGAAGACCAGCGCCGCCTCGCGGTCGTCATGCAGCGACAGCGGTGTGGATGCAAGGTTCCCCAGCGCACCGAACATCAGGCGGTTGTCCAGCACCTCCGGTGCAGGCGTGGCCGGTGGTGGATCAAAGGTGAAGTCCGGCAAGGGCACCGGCACAGTGCCGGCGGCGGGCGCGGCTGGCTGAACCGGAATCTCGATGCGCTCCGGCTGCAAAGGCTCGGCCTGCAGCGCGACCGGCTCCCGGTCCACCAGCAGCGATGCGAACGCAACAGGCGCGGCGGCAACCGGTTCCACCGCGTTGCGGTCCGGCAACGGCCAATAGCGCAGCGCTTCAAGGCTGCTGCGGGTGATGTCGAGGATGTCCTCGCGGCCCGGACGGCGGTCGCGCAGGGCTTCCAGGTAGTACTCCAGGCTGGCCATGGCATCGGCCAGGGTGTCCAGCTGGCGGCCACTGGGCACGCGCTGGCGACCGATCAGCTCGGCCTCGATGTACTGCTGTACGCCACGCAGGTAGTCTGCGGCGGTGCCCAGATCGAGCATGCGCAGCGCACCGGATACATCACCCAGCAGGCGCGGCACATCCTGCAGCTCGGCATGGTTCCAGCTGGTTTCGATGAACGCGACGAAATGCTCGCGGGCGGCGGCGAAGTTGGCGATGGCTTCATGCGCCAGCACCTCCACCGTGCGGCGGTTCTCAACCGCGCTCGGATCGTCCTCGCCACTGCCGCCAGCGCCCAGATGGGCGACCTGGTCGTCCAGCGAGGCGTCCACGTAGAGCAGTGCCCCGGCGATATCCAGCAGCAGGTTCTCATCGATCTGCTGGCGCCCTTCCACCACCCCACGCAGTGCGTCACGCTGCTGCACGACCACGCTGCGGGCCACGCCCAGGCCCATCATGCCCAGCGTATCGGCCACCGCCCCGAGCTCGTTGGCCTGGGTCTGCAGCTGTTCCGGAGCACCGCCGGTGCGCAGGTGCAGGTCCAGCGCATCCTTGATGCGCAGCAGTTCTTCCTTCACCGCACTGCCGACCGTGTCCAGCAACTCGCGGTTGCGCCCGCTCAGGCTGCCGCGGGCATGGTCCAGCTCGGCCTCGGTGGCGGTGACGCTGTCCGGTGCGAATGCCAGCAGCACGCTGTCATGCACGCCTTCTTCGCCACGCGCGGCACGGATCTCGTTGAGCAGCGGCATCAGCACGATCGGGATGTCGCGGTGGCCGTTCTGCAGGCGCTCCAGGTAGTCGGGCAGCAGCACGCTGCCACGCATCAGGGTCGCGCAGGCTTCATCACGGTCGGCCACGCCGTCGGCCCCGATGGCATTGGCCAGTTGTTCCAGTTCCTCGGCCACCATCGCCGGTGCATACAGCTCGACCATGCGCAGGGTGCCCTGCACCTGGTGCAGGTAGCCGGCGCAGATGCGCATGCGGCTGGCATCGCTCGGGTCTTCGGCGTAGTACTCGACCTCGTTGCGCACCTGGCGCAGGGTCTCGTCCAGCTCGGGCTTGACCCAGCCCAGCGCTGCGTGGCTCATCGCATCGCGCAGACTGCTCATGGACGCGCTCCGTTCGCCGCCGCGCGGTGGCCGCGCGAGTTCTGGCGTGGGAAATGGAAATGCTTCATCGACTGGTTCCTTGCTCGCCGCCCTGCCCGCGTCACGCCGGCAGCTTGAAGTCGGCGACCGAACGGCGCAGGTCCGCCGCCAGCTGCGCGAGATGGCCGATCGATTCGGCGGTCTGCCCCGCACCCTGCGAGGTCTGGCCGGTGATCTGCCGGATCACGCCCATGGTGCGGGTGATGTCCGAGGCCGCAGCCGACTGCTGCTGGGCGGCGATGGAGATGTTCTTGATGAGGGTGTTCAGTGCATTGGACACGCGCTCGATCTCGGTCAGCGCGGTGCCGGCATCCTCGGCCAGGCGTGCACCGGACACCACTTCGGCGGTGGTCTGTTCCATCGAGGTGACCGCTTCGTTGGTGTCGGCCTGAATGGCCTGCACCAGGTTCTCGATGCGTCGGGTCGCGCCGGAGGTACGTTCTGCCAGGCGCTGCACTTCGTCGGCCACGACCGCGAAACCGCGACCCGCTTCACCGGCCGACGCCGCCTGGACCGCTGCGTTCAACGCCAGGATGTTGGTCTGTTCGGAAATGTCGTTGATCAGTTCCACGATCGAGCCGATTTCCTGCGACGACTCACCCAGGCGCTTGATGCGCTTGGAGGTTTCCTGGATCTGGTCACGGATCTGGTCCATGCCCTGGATGGTCTCGCGCACCACGCCGGCACCTTCGGCGGCAATCACCACCGAGCGCTGTGCCACGTCGGCCGACTCGGCCGAGTTGCGCGACACCTGTTCGATGCTTGCCGCGATTTCGCCGATGCGGTCCGACGCCGAGGTGATCTGGTTGGCCTGGTGGCCGGCCGCCTCTGCCAGCTGCATGGCGGTGGCCTGGGTCTCCTGGGTGGACAGCGCGACCTTGGCCGAGGTGTCATTGATGGTGGTCACCAGGTGGCGCAGCTCGTCGACGGCGTAGTTGATCGCGTCGGCGATGGCACCGGTCATGTCCTCGGTCACCGAGGCCTTCACCGTCAGGTCGCCCTCACCCAGCGAGGAGATTTCGTCCAGCAGCCGCATGATCGCCTGCTGGTTGCGGCTGTTGAATTCCACCTGGGTCTGGTAGCGCAGTTCCTGCTCGCGCGAGCGGCTGCGCACGTTGGTGGAAACGAAGCCGATGATCGCGATCAGCGACAGCGCACCGGAGACCACACCGATCCAGAAGTTCGGGAACAGGCGGGTGTCAGACACCGAGCCGAACGAGGAGAACGCGTCGAACAGCTTGCGGCTGTCATCCAGCATGTGGGCCGAACCCTGGCCCAGCGCGGTGGCGGCGGACTGCGCCGCGAACAGCTGGCGCGAGCTGGCCAGGATCGCGTCAGCGTCCTGCTTCATCGCTTCCCACTTCTGCTGCGACTGTTCCAGCGCGGCCACGGCAGCGGCACCGCGCACGGCGGTGATGCCCAGCTCCTCGTTGCCATTGCGCAGGCCGTCGAGCACCTGCGAGAACACGGTGATGTCACGCGCCAGCGCATCGCCGGCCGTAGCAGCGCCGCTGCCACCGGCGCGCATTTCGGTTACGCGGCGGGCCATGGAGCCGGCCACCACGACCTGCTGCAGTGCGCTGTACACCTGCGACGAGGGCGCGCCGGCAGCGGACATCGCACGCACCAGCTCGTTCAGCTGGGCCTGCAGCCCCGGCACGGCGCCGGTGAAGTTGTTGGCGTTGCCGGCCAGGGCCAGCACCGCCGGTTCACTGGCCACCAGCTGCCCGGCCTGCTTGCCCAGCGGCGCCCAGGTCTCGCCCAGCGTGGCGATCGCACCGGACACGCCCGGCTCCTTGCCATAGCGGCCCTGCAGGGTCGACACATTCTGTTCGATCGCGTTGCGGGTGGCCTTGAAGGCAGTGAACGCCTGCGCGTTGCCGCCCACCGCGTCACGGCCCTGGTTGGCCAGCTGCTGCGACAGCACCTGCAGGTCGGCCGCCTTGGAACCGGCATCGGCCAGGCGACTGCCCTGCCAGGTAGCGACGCCGGTGTTGACGCCGAACAGGATCATCGATGCCAGCAGCAGGAACAGCCAGAGGTTGCTGCCGCCCAGCCGCAGCTTGCCGGTCTTGGTGGCGTCCGAAGCAGTACTCATCGTTCAACCTCGATCTTCAATGCAGGGGGCGATGCCCGGCCTCAGGCCGCGGCTTGCCGGAATTCAGGGGTGCGCGACAGCAGCGAAAGCGAGAATACGCCCCAGTCGTGGCCGTCGGCATGGAAGGCGCGATCGACGAAATGGCCGTAGCGCCCTTCGGCCAGCGTGCCGGCCTCGATCTGCTGGTCCAGTTCGAAGCTGCGCTGGCCGAACAGTTCATCGATGGTCAGTGCGACGTCGCCACCGGCCTGGCGCATGATCAGCACGCGCTGGCCTTCCTGCTGCACGGTACGCACGCCTTCCAGGAAGTACTTCAGGTCGACCACCGGGAACAGGTTGCCGCGCAGATTGCCCACGCCGAGCAGCCAGGGCTGCGCGCATGGCACCGGGGTCACCGGCGGCATCGGCACGATCTCCACCACTTCGCGGAAATCGGACACCAGCCGGCGCTGGCCGACGCGGTAGCCCACGCCACGCCAGAGGTCCTGGGCGAACTGCCGTTCGGGCAGCTGCACCGCGTGGGCCAGGCTGCGGCGTTCATAGGCTTCGAGGATGTCGAAAGGCGAGCGCATCAGGCCACCAGTTCGTTGATCCGCGCGATCAGTTCATCCTCGCGCGGCGGCTTGACGATGTAATCGGCCGCGCCCTGGCGCAGGCCCCAGGCCTTGTCGGTTTCCATCGCCTTGGTGCTGACGATGATCACCGGGATGTGCTTGATCGCCGCGTCACGGGCCATCGCGCGGGTGGCCTGGAAGCCGCTCATGCCGGGCAGGACCACGTCCATCAGCACCAGTTGCGGCACCCGGTCGCGGACCAGCTGCAGTCCATCCTCGGCGTTGTCCGCTTCCAGCACCTCGTGGCCGGCACGGCGCAGCCACTGGGTGAACACCGCGCGGTCGGTCGGTGAATCCTCGATCAGAACGATACGAGCCATTGTGCCTTTCCCCCCTGGTCAGGCGTTGACGTATGTGCGGATGGCACCCAGCAGTTCTTCACGCGTGAATGGCTTGGTCAGGTATTGCTCCGAGCCGACGATGCGTCCCCGCGCCTTGTCGAACAGGCCATCCTTGGACGAGAGCATGATGACCGGGGTCGCCTTGAACAGCTGGTTGCCCTTGATCAGCGCACAGGTCTGGTACCCGTCCAGGCGCGGCATCATGATGTCGACGAAGATGATCTGCGGTTGCTGGTCTGCGATCTTCGCAAGCGCTTCAAAGCCGTCGGTGGCGGTGACCACCTCGCAGCCTTCCCGCTTGAGCAGTGTTTCCGCAGTCCTGCGGATGGTCTTCGAATCATCGATGACCATCACCCGGAGTCCTGCGAGTTCCCCGCCCGCAGTCGTGTTTTCAGTCATTGCCTATCCCCAAGCGCACGGCCCGATCTCTGGCGGGGGCCGCTACGAAAGCGTATCTATATCGCACTTTCCGCGCCCGCTTCAAGGCCGGCCCATGGCGCGGGGCATGGCAGCCTCCTGAACGTGACGGGTTTCGCAATGAGTGCGCGAGCGCCGGGCGGACGCTGCGTTGCAGTATGGCAGGGAGGCGCGCGACCGGCGTTGCCGCTACCATCAACGCCTTGCCTGACAGGTGCGCCCATGCCGTTGAACGTCATCGTGGTGATGGACCCCATCGCCCACATCAAGATCGCCAAGGACACCACCTTCGCCATGCTGCTGGAAGCCCAGCGCCGCGGCCATGCCCTGCACTATGTGCGCCCGGGCGGCCTGGCCCTGGAGGGTGGCGTGGCAGTGGCCCAGACCGCGCCGCTGCAGGTGCGCGACGACCCGGCTGGCTGGTATGAGCTGGGCGCATTCAGCCGTACCGAATTCGGCCCCGGCCAGATCGTGCTGATGCGCAAGGATCCGCCGGTCGACGCCGAGTACATCTACGACACCCAGGTGCTGGACGTGGCTGCGGCCGCCGGTGCCTGCGTGGTCAACAATCCGCAGGGGCTGCGCGACTACAACGAGAAGCTGGCCGCGCTGCTGTTCCCGCAGTGCTGCCCGCCGACCCTGGTCAGCCGCGACGCCAAGGCCTTGAAGGCCTTCGCGCTGGAGCATGGCCAGGCCGTGCTGAAGCCGCTGGACGGCATGGGCGGCCGCTCGATCTTCCGCAGCGGCCAGGGCGATCCGAACCTGAACGTGATCCTGGAAACCCTGACCGACGGCGGCCGCAAACTGGCACTGGCCCAGAAGTTCATTCCCGACATCACGGCCGGCGACAAGCGCATCCTGCTGGTCGATGGCGAACCGGTCGACTACTGCCTGGCGCGCATCCCGCAGGGCGACGAGTTCCGGGGCAACCTGGCTGCCGGTGGCCGCGGCGAAGGCCGTCCGCTGAGCGAGCGCGACCGCTGGATCGCGGCCCAGGTCGGCCCGGAGATGAAGCGTCGCGGCATGCGCTTCGTCGGCCTGGACGTGATCGGCGATTACCTGACCGAGGTCAACGTGACCAGCCCGACCTGTGTACGCGAACTGGACGCACAGTTCGGCCTGAACATCGCCGGCACCCTGTTCGACGCGCTTGAGGCCGGCCTGCGCTGATGGCAACCGCACCTGCCGTCCTGCCCCCGCCACCACGCGAAGCGCAACGGCTGGGGGCGACCATCGCGCTGTCGGTGCTGGTTCACGCGCTGCTGATCCTGGGCGTGGGCTTCGCCGTGAAAGGCGATGCACCGCTGGTGCCCACGCTGGAAGTGATCTTCAGCCAGACCCGCACCGCGCTGACGCCGAAGCAGGCCGATTTTCTTGCCGCAGCCAACCAGGATGGCGGTGGCGAACACGACCGCGCACAGCGTCCGCGCGACAACCAGGCCGGCATCGTGCCGCAGGCGCAGCCCGGTTTGAGCCCGGTCCCACAGCAGCAGCAATCGGCCGCGCCGGTCCCGCCGCCACAGGCACGGGTGGTCAGCAGCCGCAATGGCGAAGAGGCGGTCGCGCAGGCCCAGTCCCGCCCCACGCCGGATCAGCCCGAACCGGACGCCCCGCTGAGTGCGCGCGAACAGCGCGATGTGGAAATGGCCCGACTGGCCGCAGAAGTGCATCTGCGCTCGGCGCAGTACGCCAAGCGCCCGAACCGCAAGTTCGTGTCGGCCAGCACGCGCGAGTATGCCTATGCCAATTACCTGCGGGCCTGGGTTGACCGCGCCGAGCGCGTGGGCAACCTGAATTACCCGGACGAGGCCCGGCAGCGCCGGCTGGGCGGCCAGGTGGTGATCAGCGTGGGCGTGCGCCGCGATGGCAGCGTGGAGAGCAGCCGGATCCTGCGGTCGAGCGGAACGCCACTGCTGGATGAGGCGGCACTGCGGGTGGTGAAGCTGGCGCAGCCGTTCCCGCCGTTGCCGAAGACCGAGGATGAGATCGACATCCTGCAGGTCACCCGCACGTGGGTGTTCCTGCCCGGCGGCGAACTGCGCGACGACCGGTAGGGTTTGTTGCCCGGGCCTGCGGCCCGGGACCCGCTGAAAGGCTAGAGCAACGGCAACAGCAACAGCGGCGGTTGGTGTACTGAAGCGTGGCGAGGCGGTGTCGGGCGGCGGGGACGCCGCAAGTACGTCCGTGTAGGCTTAGCCGCGGCATCCATGCCGCGGATACCCCGCCGCCCGACACGCCCCGCCTCTGATAGATCGCGGCGCACCACTGCTTTGGTAGGTGTCGACCTTGGTCGATACACATCCACGCCACGCGTGGATGCAAGCGAAGCGACCCGCTTTTGATTTTGACTTTTCTTTTTTTGATCTTCCGTGGCGGACGTGCACGGAAACTGTCAGAGGCCGGGCGGGTGGGCTGCGCAGGGGCGTGAGCCGCATGGATGCGGCGACCGAGCTTACATGGACGTACTTGCAGCGCCCCCTGCGCAGCCCACCCGCCCGGCCAAACCACGGCTTTTGATCTACGCGACCAACTCCGCCACGAGGGGCTCAGCCGTTGGCCTTCGCCTTCGCCTCGCGCGCGGCCTGCTGCTCGACCAGGGTCAGTGCCACGTTGTCGCGCAGGTAGGCCGGCTCGACCTTCTCCGGTGCAATGGCTTCGCCGCGGGCGAACGCCGGCACCGCCAGTGCGAGCACGTCAGACGCACGCGGCAATGCCGTGGCGTCGAATCCGCGCAAACCTGTACCGAGCTGCGCGACCAGCGCACCCTCGGCTGCGGCGAACCCGGTACCGACACCGTAGGCCGACAGCCCTTCCGGCAGCGCTACCGCAGCGGGTGCGCACACGCGTTCGGCATCGCGTGCCACCGGCAGGCCGTCCACACGCTCGAAGCGCGCAACGTACAACTCTCCCATCCGTGCGTCGATCGCCGACAGGATCTGCGTTTCTTCCGCCGGTGCCCGCAGCGCCAGCACCTGCAGCGTCGAGACCGGCAGCAACGGACGATCCAGCGCCAGTGCGATGCCCTGCGCGATGGCGATCGCCAGGCGCACGCCGGTGAAAGCACCAGGACCGCGGCTGAGCGCGATACCGTCCAGCTGGCGGCGGCTGATGCCGGCTTCGGCCAGCAGCGCCTCGGCCCACGGTAGGCTCAGTTCGGCGTGCCGGCGCGGGGCGATCTCGAAACGTTCCAGTACCTGTCCATCGACATGCAGGGCAACGGAACAGGCTTCGGTGGCGGTTTCAAAGGCGAGCAGTTTCATCGGATCAGGTCAGAACAGGGGGAACGTGACACCGGGCGCCGGCTCCGGGCCCGCCGCGGCGGCGGCGGTCGGAACGGCATCATCGGCCACGGGCGCCCATTGTGGCGTAAAGAAAGCCTGCACATCGGCCAGGCTGCGGGTGCGCCGGAACGGCGGCAGCGACTCAAGAAAGACCCGGCCATAGCCACGGTTGAGCAGGCGCGGATCGCACAGGACCAGCACGCCCCGGTCGCTTTCGCTGCGGATCAGGCGGCCAACGCCCTGCTTCAGGGCGATCACCGCCTGCGGCAACTGTTCGTCGCGGAACGGATTGCCGCCCTGGCTGCGGATCGCCTCCAGGCGTGCCTCGTAGACCGGGTCGTCCGGGGCCGCGAACGGCAGCTTGTCGATCATCACCACGCTCAACGCTTCGCCGACCACGTCCACGCCCTCGCGGAAACTGGCCGAGCCCAGCAGCACCCCATTGCCCGATTCGCGGAAGCGCTGCAGCAGCGTCGCACGCGGCGCCTCACCCTGCACGAACAACGGCCATGGCCCATCGCGCAGTGCCTCGGCGGCCTCACGCAGGGCGCGATGCGAAGCGAACAGCAGGAACGCCCTGCCCTGCGAGGCCTGCAGCACCGGCCGCAGGGTCTGGATCAGCGCGGTTCCGAAACCCCGCGCGGCCGGATCGGGCAGGCCTTCAGGCAGGTAACACAGCGCCTGCTCGGGCCAATTGAACGGACTCGGCTGGACCAGCCTCTGCGGGTCGTCCAGCCCGAGGCGGGTGGCAATGTGATCGAAACCACCGCCCACGGTCAGCGTCGCCGAGGTGAAGATCCATGCCGCGCGACTGCGCTCACGGTGCTCGCGCAATGGACCGGACACGTCCATCGGCGTGCGCTGGCAGCGGAAACCACGCGGGGTGAGCTCATACCAGAGCACATCGGTGGCATTGCCGGTGTCCGCAGGATCAGTATCGAAGTCGAGGGCGGGTTCGTCATCGCCCAGCCAGCGACCGAGCCGCGAAACCGCCTCACGCGCCCGCGCATGGCAGGCATCCAGGCCCGCCGCGGCTTCGCGCAGCGGCTGCAAGGCCTGCTCCAGCGTCACCAGCCCTGCCATCACCGTGTCGAAGCCATCGCGCACCTGCGGCATCGTCAGCGCACGCCACTGCGTGCCGCGCGGCGGCAGCCCCTCCATCGCCGAACGCAACGCCAGCAGCGCCTGCTGCAAGTGGTCGACCGGTTCCTGCAGCGCCGACTGCGCCCCCCCGACGCCGCGCGCTTCGGCCAGGCAGTCGCGGCCCAGCTCCTGCCACGGGCGCATGCCGAAGCCTTCGCCGAAGAACTGCGCGGCCAGTTCAGGCAACTGATGCGCCTCGTCGATGACGAAGGCCTGCGCCCCCGGCAGCAGCTCACCAAAGCCATCCTGCTTCAATGCCAGGTCGGCCAGCAGCAGGTGATGGTTGACCACCACTACGTCTGCCGCCTGCGCACGTTGCCGCGCACGCACCACGAAGCAGTCTTCCCAGAACGGGCAGTCGGTGCCCAGACAGTTGTCGACGGTGGAGGTGACCATCGGCAGCAGCGGCGAATCATCGGCCAAACCGTCCAGTTCGGCGATGTCGCCGAACTCCGAGCGTCCGGACCAGGCCAGGATGCGCTGGAACTGCGCCGCCTGTTCTGGGCTTGAGAAGCGCGGCTCGCCCCGCGCCTGCTGCAGGCGGTAGCGGCACAGGTAATTCGAACGTCCCTTCAGCAGCGCACTGCGCAGGCCGACACCGAGTGCCTGGCGCACACGCGGCAGGTCGCGGTGGTAGAGCTGGTCCTGCAGCGCGCGGGTGCCGGTGGAGATGATGGTGCGCAACCCGGACAGCAGCACCGGCACCAGGTAGGCGAACGTCTTGCCGGTGCCGGTACCGGCCTCGGCCAGCAGCAGGTCACGCTGCTGCAGCGCATCGGCGATGGCTTCGGTCAGGCGCAGCTGGGCCGGGCGCGGGACGAAGGCGTCCAGATGCGAGGCGAGCGCGCCGCCGTCGCTGAGGGCTTCGCGGCTGGCATGGACAAGGTCGGACATCAGAGGGAAAGGATACCCGGCCGGGCGCTGCCCGGCACCCGTTTCAAGCCAGGGCACCAGCAAAAGCAACGGCAACAGCTTGGTTCATGGCTCTGGGTTGTACTGAGGGTTGGCGGGGGACTGTGGGTTTGCGGGGACGCCGTGAACCCGTCCCTGAAGTGACCCCCGGGGCTTGGCCGCGGCATCCGTGCCGCGGACACCCCGCAAACCCACAGTCCCCTGCCTTCGACAGTTTCCCGGTGACGGAGGGACGCGTTTCGTAGCGTCGAGCCTGCTCTACTGGTAGCTCAGAAGCGGTGGAAGGAACGGGAAAAGAAGATGGATTACTGCGAGCGCGCGCAGCGCGCGACCCGCTTTTGTTTTTGATCTTGTTCTTGCCTGCGGCACGCGCGATGTATGGCGGGCCGGTTGGGTGGGGCGTGCAGGACCGTTGGCGCCATGGGCCCGAGGCACGCCTCGGGCGGGTTGGGCAGGACGCCCAACCCCGGTCTTGCCGCGTGCGCAGGACAGCGCACACGAGCAAGGCGCCATCGAGCCCCCATGGATGGGTTTACGGCGTGCCCTGCACGCCCCACCCAACCGGCCCATCACCTGCATCCATCAGTGCGCGCGCCGCAAAGGGGGCAGCGCCCGGTGGAGTGGAATACCTCAGTACCGCTTGATCCCCGGCACCGTGCAACCTTCAGTCTGCGCATGCGCCGACACCGCATTCTCCTTCTCGCCCCGCGCCAGGCGTGACTGTTCGATCGTCGCCCAGTGCCGGCGGCACAGCGGCCCCGTCTTCGAGCCCAGATCCACCGCCTTGCGCGCGAACGTCTCCGCCTGTTCCCACTGCCCCTGCAGCAGCGCCAGTTCGGCACGCTCCTGCAGCACCGCCGGGTCGCTGGCCACGATTTCCAGCGCATGGTCCAAGCTGCTGGCGGCACCGGCCAGGTCGTTCGCCTGCCGCTGCGCCTGCGCGGTCACCCGCAGGTCTTCCACCTGCGAATCACGCAGCGGCTGCACCGACAGCTCCTTGTCGTCAGGACCTGCGGCCGCATCGACTGCCGCCAGGCGCTGTGCCGGCGTAGTGGTATCGACTGGCTTGACCACCGGCGGCGCGCTGGTCACACAGGCGGCCAGGGCCAGGCTGAGGCCGGTCAGGGCCAGGGGCTGCAGCAGGGATCGCATGTTCATCGGCTTCATCGGCTCGGGGGAGGAGTAGCGGCGGCGGGCGCTGCGGCAGGTTCGGCGGGCGCTTCCGGCTTGCGGTCCAGGCCGAACCAGCTACGCCAGCCACCGCCCTCCCCTTCAGCTTCGCCCGGCTCGCCCGGCGGCACTGCCGGCGCGCACGGCGCATACGCCGGTGCATAGCCCACCACGAACGGGAAGCGGCGTGCGCCCGGGCAGCCTTCATCGGTTGTGTTCAGACCCGTGGCCGCGACCGACTGCCAGTCCAGGCCTTTGTTGCTGACCCGCAATGGCGCACTCGGCAGGCGCTGGAAGATGCCCGACCAGACCCGCATCGCGCCGGTAGCGCCATACAGGCCGGCCTGCTGGTTCTGGTCGTTGCCGATCCAGATCACCGCCAGATGATCGCCGGTGTAGCCGGCATACCAGCTGTCACGGCCATCGTTGGTGGTGCCGGTCTTGCCGGCCGGCTGCAGGCGGCCGAGGCCATCGGCATTGAGCCGCTGCGCGGTACCACTGGAGACCACCTGCTGCAGGCCGACGCTGATCAGGTTGGCGGCAATTGAATCGCCTTCCTGTGCCGGCGCCGGGGTCTTGTCGTAGCGCTTGAGCAGCTTGCCCTGCGGATCGAGCACGCCACGCACCGCGTGCAGCGGCTGGATCTCACCGCCCGAGGCGAGGAACTGGTACAGCTGTGCCATCGCGTACGGGCTCTGGTCGGTCGAGCCAAGGATCACCGCCGGATTGGCCTCGGCCTTGATGCCCGCCAGCACATGGATCAGCTGGGTCACGCGCTCGGGACCGACCTGCATGCCCACGCGCACCGTGGCCTGGTTGTAGGAGTGTGCCAGCGCGTCGATCAGGCGCACCGTGCCGTGGCTGCGGTTGTCCGCATTGCCCGGGCTCCAGTTGCGGCCGCGGCCGAGCTGCACCGTCACCGGTGAATCGTCGACCCAGCTGGCCAGCGAGTAACGGTCCGGCTGCGCCAGCGCGAGCAGGTACACGAATGGCTTGAGCAGCGAACCGACCGGACGCTGCGCCTCGATCGCGCGGTTGAAGCCGACCTCGGACACTTCACGGCTGCCGATCACCGCCAGCACGTCACCGTTGTGCACGTCGGTCAGCACCATGCCGGCCTGCAGTTCGGGCCGGCGCTTGCTTTCCAGCGACTTGATGGTGCGGGTCACCGCGCCTTCGGCATAGGCCTGCGCGGACGGCGACATGCCGGTTATGACGCTCAGGCCAGCGCCCTGCAGGGCAGATTCCGGGTAGTCATGGCCGAGCTGGCGACGGACCAGGTCAACATAGGCGGGGAAGCGGTTGGCCGCCACCAGTCCCGGCGTCTTCGGCACGCCCAGCGGGGCCTTCAGTGCGCGCTGGTACTCGGCGTCGTCGATCAGCGTGGCTTCGTGCAGTTTGCCCAGCACGAAGTTGCGACGGTCCAACGCACGTTCCGGATTGCGCCGCGGGTCGTAGAAGGACGGGCCCTTGACCAGGCCGATCAGCAGCGCGATCTGCTCGGTCTCCAGCGACTGCAGGTCACGGCCGAACCAGAACTCGGCACCGGACGACATGCCATGGATCGCCTGGCTGCCGCGCTGGCCCAGGTACACCTGGTTGAGATAGGCCTCGAAGATGGTGCGCTTGTCATAGCGCGCTTCCATGATCAGGGCGTAGAGCACTTCGTTGAATTTGCGGGTGAGCGTCTGTTCCTTGCCGATGCCGAGCAGGCCGCTGCGGGCCAGCTGCTGGGTCAGCGTGGAAGCGCCCTGACGGCTCTGGCCACCGGAGCGGATGGTCACCCACACCGCGCGCGCGATACCGGACAGGTCGATGCCGTGGTGGCGGTTGAAGTCCTTGTCCTCCACTGCCTGCAGGCCGGTCACCAGCAGGTCCGGCGCCTCGTCCATGCGGATCAGGCGGCGTTCTTCCTGCTTCTGGCCGTACAGGGTGGCGATACGCGCCGGATCCAGCCGCGCCGCCTTCAGGGCCTTGCGGCTGTCGGCATCGCGCAGCGAGGCGACCGCACCATCGGCCAGCGACAACTCGAGCCGACGCGGGGCAACCCGGCCATCGACGTCGTTGTAGCCGCGGCTGGAGATGACAAAGCGCCCGCCATTCACCGCATAGGTGGCCGGCTCCTTGCCCTGGCCATCATCGCGGTAGGCGGAGGCGGCCAGCTCGGTCTTCAGCGTGGACGCATCCATCGCCTTGCCGGGAGTGAGCACCAGCGGCCGCGCATACACCCGCGTCGGGATCTGCCAGCGCAGTTCGCCGAAACGTTGGGTCACCTGCTGGTTCAGGTACAGCGTATAGGGAATGAGGAAACCCAATCCCAACGCGACCGCAGCCATGCTCCAGGTGATCAGCCGGCGCCGCCACAGCGGGCCGTTGTCCTGCTGGTCGTCGTCGTCGAAATCGTCGATGTCGTCGGAATCGTAGCGTCGGGGCACGGGAATGCGAGAATGTAGAGTCTGGCGAGTCTACCCCAGCCGCTGCGGCTGGCGAATTCTCCCGGGTTCCCCTGCTTAAGCTGGAGTTGCAACCGGATGGCGATGTCCCTGGCCGAGATCCGATACCTGATCAACCGCCTGTCGGGCCTGGCCCGCCGGAGCCTGGCCAGCCTGCGTACCCGTGGCTGGCGGGCGACCTGGCAGCGCATCCGCGTGCATGCCCAGCGCGCCGTGCCCGCGCCACGCACGCCGCTGTTCCTGCCGCCGGCACAGGAGTTCGCTCCCTTCACGGTGCCGTTCAGCGAAACACCGGAAGCGAGCATTGTCATCCCCGTCTACAACCACGTCGATCACACCCTGGCCTGCCTGCGCGCCTTGGCGGCGCATCCACCGCAGGCCACGTGCGAGATCCTGGTAGTGGATGACGGCAGCACCGACGCCACCGTGCAGTGGATGCCGCAGGTTGCCGGACTGCGCTATGAAGTGCGCGAGTACAACGGCGGCTTCATCGAGGCCTGCAACGATGGCGTATCGCGCGCACGCGGTCGCTACGTGGTGCTGCTCAACAACGATACGGTGCCGCAGCCGGGCTGGCTCGACGCGCTGCTGGACACGTTCTCCAGCACGCCCGGCGCCGGCCTGGTCGGTAGCCAGCTGCTCTACCCGGACGGCCGGCTGCAGGAATCGGGCGGGGTGATTTTCGCTGATGGCAGTGGCTGGAGTTACGGCCGTTTCGAGGCAGCGGACGACCCGCGTTTTGCCAGCCTGCGCGACGTCGACTACTGCTCCGGCGCAGCGCTGATGCTGCCGCGCGACCTCTGGCGACAGCTGGGCGGCTTCGATACCCGCTACAAGCCGGCCTACTACGAGGACACCGACCTGGCCTTCCGCGTGCGTGCGCAGGGCCTGCGCGTCCTGGTTCAGCCGGCCAGCCGGGTGGTCCATGACGAAGGCACCAGTAACGGCACCGACACCGGCAGCGGCGTGAAGGCCTACCAGGTGCGCAACCAAGCCATCTTCGCCGACCGCTGGGCCACCGAGCTGGCCCGCCGCCCGGCGGTGGGCGAAGTGCCGTCACCGGCGCTGCTGCTGCGTGGCCGGCGCCAGGTGCTGATCCTGGACGAGGCAGTGCCGCAGCCGGATCGCGATTCCGCGTCGCTGCGCCAGGTGAACCTGATCCGCCTCCTGCTGCAGGGCGGGGCCCATGTGGTGTTCGTTCCCACCCGCCGCGAACACGGCGGCGCCGCCACCGACGCGCTGCAGCGGATGGGTGTGGAAGTCTGGTATGCACCGTTCCTCGATGGCGTCGCCAGCTGGCTGCGCACGCATGGTGGACGCTTCCACGTAGCGCTGCTGGTCCGCCACCATGTTGCCCACGAGTGCCTGCCGCTGCTGAAGCGCTATGCGCCGCAGGCGCGCACCGTGTTCGACACGGTGGACCTGCACTACCTGCGCGAACGTCGTGGTGCCGAAGTGGCCGGCGATGCTGGACTGCTGCGCGCTGCCGAGCGTACCCGCGCCAGCGAACTGGCGGTGATGGAGCAGTGCGAGGTCACCGTGCTGGTCAGTTCCGCCGAGCGCGAGCAGCTGCAGGCCGACGCGCCAACGGTGCGGGTGGAGCTGATCTCCAACCTCCATGACATCGCCGGTGCCGGCAAACCGTTCGAGCAGCGTCATGACCTGGTGTTCGTCGGCGGCTTCCGCCACCCGCCGAACCTGGACGCGATGGAATGGTTCATCGGCGAAGTCTTCGCCGGCATCCGCGCCCGCCTGCCCGATGTGCGCCTGCACTGCATCGGCGCTGCCGCGCCGGAATCCCTGCTGGCCCTGGCCGCGCGCCAGCCCGGCGTGCAGATGCACGGCTTCGTCGAGGACATCACTCCCTACATGGATGGCGCACGCATTTCCATCGCGCCACTACGTTTCGGTGCCGGCGTGAAAGGCAAGATCAACCTGAGCATGGCCCATGGCCAGCCGGTGGTAGGTACCCCCTGCGCGGTGGAAGGGATGCACCTGCGCCCGGGCGAGGACGTGCTGGTGGCCGATGATGCGGCCGGCTTCGCCGATGCGGTGGTCCGCCTGTACCAGGATCCGCAGCTGTGGCGGCAACTGTCCGAAGCCGGCCTGGCCAACATCGCAAAGCACTTCTCCCTCGACGCTGCGCGCGCAACCGTGCAGCGGGTGTTTTTCACCTAATCAGGGAGACCGCCGGCACGGCGCAGGCGCTCTTCGAACGCCGGCAGCTCGGCCAGGTCCGGTTGCAGCAAGCGGGCTTGTTCGGCGGCATGCGCGGCGAAAGCCAGGTCGCCGCTGCCGAGTCGCTCGCTGCCGATGGCCAGCCAGCGCTGGGCCAGGCGCAGGCGTGCCGAGGGGAGCCCGGCCGCAGTCGGCGACAGGGTCTGCCACGCCTGCAGGCAGGCCCCTGCCGCCTGTACGCGGTTCTGCCGGAGGTTGTCGTCGAAGCAGCCGCGACTGGCGGGCAGCAGCCGCGCCGCAGCAGCCTTCACCCGAGCATCGCGCGGCGCCAGTGACTGCGCTTCGCGCAATGCGTCGAATGCACTGTGGCCGGGGGGACTGATCCATTGCCCGGAACGTTCGGCGCGCTCGATGCTGCGCAGGTGGTCGCGCAGTTGGCGCTCGCGCTGCGTGTTGCTGGCCGCCGGCTGCTGCAGCGCCTTCTGCGCCTGTTGTGCGCGCTGCAGGCGTTGCGCGAGCTGCTGTTGCGCGGCCGGCGAAGCGCCCAGCTCCTCCGCCAGCGCGGCATCGGCCCGCGCCGCCTCGAACCGGAAGTCGTCGGCCTGCGTCTGGCTGCGTGCCAGCACCGCCTGCAACGTCTGTTCACGGCCGCGCTGGGCGCTGGCATCATCGGCCGCCACTGCCAGAACGGCGAGAAATCCCTTTGCTGCGGACTCCAGCTGCCCGCGCTGCAGGGCGCGCTGGGCCTGGCGCAGGCGCCGCTCGACGGCCTGCGCCAATGCTTCCTGGCTGGCGGGCAGATCAGCATGGCCGGCATCGAACTGGCGCGCACGCTGCAGTAGTGCGGCGGCCTCGGCCAGCTCGCCGCGTCCCGCCAGCGCGCGCGCCTGCTGCAGCAGATCGCTCAGTGCATCTTCGCGACCTTCCAGCGCCGGCAGATTGTCCGGCTGCAGCGACAGGATGCGCTGGAACAGGGGCAGCGCGCTGCTGTCACCTTCATCCAGCCGACCCGCAGCGAAGGCGTTGCGTGCCTGCGCCAGCAGTGCACCGATGCCAGCACCTGCGCTGCGCCGGGCCCGCAGCTGGCGCGCCACGGCGTCCGCCTCGCCCTGTGGTACCTGCAGTTCCCGGGCCAGTGCCAGCGCCTGCGCGCTGCCGTCGAGATCGTTGGCCTGCATCTTTTCGCGGGCCTGCTGCAGGGCCGCCGCGCCGGTACGGGCCAGGCCTTCGCGGGCCTGCGGACGATCTCCATCCAGCGCCAGCACGGCCTGGTAGCGCTCGCGCGCACCACTGCCATCGGCGGCACTCAGCCGCCCGGCCGCCAGTGCGCCATCACCTTCGGCCAGCAGCTGCTCGATCCGAGGCTCATCCCAGAACCAGTCGGCCAGCGGCTTGCGCAGCAGCACCAGCAGCACAAACACCGCCAGCGCCGCGACCAGCGCCCAGCGCCACACCCGGCGCGCGTGGCGTGCCTGCAGCCACCACCAACGGCCTTCGCGGCGAACGCGGTCCAGCGCAGGAAGTTCAGCGCCATGCAGGCGATGCGGGGGCTCGCGTTCCATGCGTGCAGGGTAGCCGGGGCAGCGTGAAGCTCAGCCGAGGCGACGCGCCTCGCTCACGCCGGGCAGCGCGTCCAGTTTGCCCAGCAGGGTCGACAGCTGGCCGTAGTCACTCACCTTCAGCCGCAGGCGCAGGTGGGCACGGCCACTGTTGCGCACGTTGTCACTGTGGATGTCCAGCACGTAGGCGTCTTCCTGGGCGATCAGGTTGGTGATGTCCTTCAGCAGCCAGCGGCGATCGACCGCATCGACCACGACGTCCACCTCGTAGCCGCCCCCGGCCTGGCCCCACTCCACCGGCAGGATGCGCTGCGGGCTGGTGGCCGCCAGACGGGCCAGCGCAGCGCAGTCTGCACGATGCACGGTGACACCGCGGCTACGGGTCAGGTAGCCGACGATGGGTTCGCCGGCCACCGGCTGGCAGCAGCGCGCCAGTTGCACCAGCAGGTTGCCCACGCCCTGTACGGTGAACTTGGACTTGCCCAGGTTCTCGCGGCGCGCGGTCGGCCGCGGCAGGCTCGGCGCGGGCGCCGGTTGGCTTGCTGCACGTTCGGCTTCCAGCAGGGCACGGCTGACCTGGTTCGGCCCGGTATCGCCCAGCGCCACCTGGATGTAGAGGTCGTCAACGCTGTCGGCATGGAACTTCTTCGCCGCGATGGCCAGGTCCGAGTGCTGCAGCCCCAGGCGCTTCAGCTCGCGCTCGAGCAGTTCGCGCCCGGCCTGCACGTTGCGCGCGCGGTCCAGCTTGTGGAACCAGCTGCGTACCTTTTCCCGCGAGCGGTTGCTGGCCAGGAAGCCGTTGGCCGGCATCAGCCAGTCGCGGCGGGGGTCGGCCTCCTTGCCGGTCAGGATCTCGACGCGGTCGCCGCTGCGCAGGCGATAGGTCAGCGGCACGATGCGACCGTTGACCTTGGCGCCCCGGCAGCGGTGGCCCACCATGGTGTGCACCTGGTAGGCGAAATCGAGCGGCGTGGCGCCCTGCGGCAGATCCAGCACCTCATCCTTCGGGCTGAGTGCATAGACCCGGTCTTCGGTCAGCTCGGCATCGAGCGCCCCGGCCAGCTCATTGCCCTGCCCGTCCTGCGCCTGCTCCAGCAGCTGGCGCATCCAGGTGATCTTGCGGTCGAAGGACTTCTCCGCGCCCTTGCCACCCTCCTTGTACTTCCAGTGCGCGGCCACGCCCAGCTCGGCCTGCGAGTGCATCTCATGGGTACGGATCTGCACTTCGATGGTGCGCCCTTCCGGGCCGACCACGGCGGTATGCAGCGAGCGATAGTCGTTGGCCTTGGGCCGGGCGATGTAATCGTCGAACTCGCTCGGCACCGGCGCCCACAGTGCATGCACCACGCCCAGCGCGGCATAGCAGGCGGCGACGTCGTCGACCATCACGCGCACCGCACGGATGTCATACAGCTGGTCGAACGCCAGACGCTTCTTCTGCATCTTCCGCCAGATGCTGTAGATGTGCTTCGGGCGGCCGCTGACCTCGGCCTTGATGCCCTGCGCGACCAGCTCGCGCGACAGCACCTTCTTGACGTTCTCGACGTAACGCTCGCGGGCGATGCGGGTTTCGTCCACCTCCCGCGCAATGCGACGGTAGGTCTCCGGTTCCAGGTGGCGGAACGCCAGGTCCTCCAGCTCCCACTTCAGCTGCCAGATGCCCAGGCGGTTGGCCAATGGCGCGTGGATGTCGCGTGTCAGCTGTGCCAGCGCGCGGCGTTGCTCGTCATCCAGCTTGTCGGCCGCGCGCATCCGCGCCAGCTGCCGGGCCAGCAGGATGGGCACCACGCGCAGGTCGCGGATGATCGCCAGCAGCAGGCGGCGCAGGCCCTCGCTGTTGCGCCCTGCCTCACGGCCGGCATGCAGCGCCCACACCGGGTCGGCGGCGTCCTGACCATCCAGCAGGCCGATCACCGCCGCCTTGTGGTTGCCCAGCGGCAGCTGTTCCAGGCTCGCCCGCAGGCCCGGCAGGTCAAACAGCAATGCGGCCACCACCGCGCCTTCGTCGGCCGAGAGCATCGCCAGTGCGTCGAGGGTGTCACCCAGCACCGACCAGCTGGCGCGCATCTGGTGGTCGCATTCCGGCGCTTCCCAGTGCCCGCGCAGGGCCTGGCGCAGCGGAGCAGGCAGCACGGCTGCCGAGGGACGGTTCAACAAGGCATCCAGGCCGGGGACGGAAGCGCGGTTCACAGCATCGAGCAGGCAAGACAGAGGCCTCTACACTAGCGCCGGCGCCGTTCAGGGACAATCACCGCGGCCACCATCACCCGGCATAAAGACATGCCGTTACACTCGCGGTCAAACCCAGGAGAGTCCCGACATGTCCTCGATCGCCCCGCGTTTCCGCCTACGGCTGCTGGCCTGTGCCGCACTGTTGCTGTCCTTGTCGGCGCCTGCGCTGGCCCAGCGCGTGGTAGAGGGTGACCTGCAGCAGCAGATGTCACCGGCCGAGTTCAAGGCTGCTGGCCTGGACAAGCTCAGTGCGCAGGAACTGGCCACGCTGAACCGCTGGCTGCAGGGCAAGGTCGAAGCGGCCACCACCCAGGCGGTTGCCGCCGTACGGGAATCGGCACGCGAGGAAGGCCGTCAGGAAGTGATCGTGAAGAATCGCGGCTTCTTCGATTTCGGCAGCAGCGAGCCGATCGTCGGCGTGCTGCAGGGCGAATTCCGCGGCTTCGGCAAAGGCCGCGTCTACGTGCTGGACAACGGCCAGGAATGGGAGCAGACCGATGCAAGCACCCTGGCAGGCGTGCGCAAGCAGTCCCCCGCCGTCAGCATCAAGCCCGGCGTGATGGGCGTGTGGTACCTGAAGGTCGACGGCGTGAACACCCAGCCGAAGGTGCGTCGTACCAAGTAACGACGCCCATCGTGTAGAGCCGAGCCCACGCTCGGCTGCGATCTGCACGGGAAGATGACGAGGCATCAAAAAAGCAGCCGAGCATGGGCTCGGCTCTACGTCATCACATCATCGGAGTCACGCCTGGCGCAGTGCGGCTACCCGCTGCGCCAGCTTCTTCGCCGAGATGCCGGTCCGCGCGCCCAGCTCCTGCGCGAACAGCGACACCCGCAGCTCTTCCAGATCCCAGCGCAGCGCCTGCCATTGCGGGTGCTCGCGCAGGCCCTGCTGCTCAGCCACTTCCAGCGCTTCCAGGAACGGATGCAGTTCCAGCATGCGCGCCTGATCGCGCGGCGGATCACGCTTGGCGCGCTCGGTACGCAGGATCATCGCTTTCAGATAGCGCGGATACTGCGCCAATGCGTCGGCCGGTGTATCGCGCAGGAAGCCTGGATGGATCAGCCCGGCCAGCTGCGCCTCCATGTCGTCCAGGTTGCCGCGCGCCCAGCCCATCAGCGGCGCTTCCAGCATCGGCTTCAGTTCGGCCACCAGCGCCAGGATGGTCTCGGCCAGCTTCAGCCGCGACATGGCCTCACCGAACAGCGCCTTGGCCGCATGCTCGCGGCGCTGCTCGAAGGCCGCCGCATCGCGTATGTCTTCCAGGCCTTCAGCCAGTACGGCGTTCATCGCCGCATCGACCAGGTCGCCACGAAGGCGTTCCTGCGATTCGATCGCCGCATACAGCAGGCCCGTCTTGGCACCCACCGGCAACTGCTTGCGTGCCTGCTTCATCTTCTCGGCCAGCGCGATCTCCAGCAGGCGGCGCACACCCAGCGGATGAGCCGCCTGCGCCTGCTGCCGATCAGCGAAGATGCGCAGCGCCACGCTGTCGCCCTCGTCCAGCAATGCCGGATACGCCGGCACGCCCGCTTCACCGGGCACCTGCAGCGGAATCGGCGTGGCCGGGAACGTACGCAGGCCATCGGCCGCCATCTCGCGGCCGGCGCGTGCAGCGAACGCATCGCCGGCACGACCGCCGAATTTGGCGCGCAGTGCATCCAGATCACGCGAGGTCGCCAGCACCTTGCCCTGCTCGTCGCGCAGCCGCAGGTTCATGTGCAGGTGCGGTTCGATCGAACCGGGCTCGAAATCGAGCGCGGTCACGGTCGCGCCGGTTGCGCGCGACAGGAAACGCGCCAGTTCGCCGGTGATGGCATCGGCACTGGGTTGCGGGAACGCCTCGTAGAACGCGCGACCAAAGTCCGGCGCCGGCACGTAGTTGCGGCGCATCGCCTTGGGCAGGCTGCGAATCAGCGCCGCAGCCTTGTCGGCAACGAAGCCGGGCGCCAGCCAGCCCAGCTGCACCGGATCCAATGCGTTGAGCAGGTGCAGCGGTACGTCAAGGGTTACGCCGTCATCCTCGGCACCCGGCTCGAAGCGGTAATGCAGCGGCAATCGTGCCTGGCCCAGCGCGAGGTACTTCGGGTAGCGCTCCTGCTCACTGCCTTCGCCCGGCAACAGGTCGGCCAGCGACCAGTGCAGGGTCTTGCGCTGTTCCGGCGCAAGACCCTTCCACCAGGCATCCAGGCCGGAGGCCGAATGGATCTGCGGCGGCACCCGGTCCAGGTACCAGCGTGCCTGCCAGTCTTCGTCGGCAACGATGCCGGCGCGGCGCAGCTTGGCTTCTTCCTCGCGCGCGACCTCCAGCACCTTCTGGTTGTCGGCGACGAAACTGGCGCGGGTGTTGATCTCGCCGGTCACCAGTGCCTGGCGCACGAAGATGTCATGCGCCTCGCCGGGCGCGATGCGGCCGTAGTGGACCGGTTTCTTCGGTGCCAGCACCAGGCCGAACAGGCTGATCTGCTCGGACGCCAGCACCTGGCCCTGCGCGCGCGACCAGTGCGGGTCGAAGTGCTTGCGCAGCAGCAGGTGCGGCAGTTCGGCGATCACCCAGTCCGGCTCGATCGCAGCCAGGGTCATGCCCCATACCTTCTGCGTATCCAGCAGGTTGGCCACCAGCAGCCACGGCGGTGGCCGCTTGGCCAGCGCCGAACCGGGGAACGGCAGGAAGCGGCGCTGGCGCGGCGCCTGGAAATCGCCCTTCTCGGTGCGGTGGCCGATCTGCGTCGGCAGGCCCGCCACCAGCGCACGGTGCAGGGTCTGGTAGGCAGCGCCACGCACACGTTCGCTGAAACCGCCGCCAACCGGCGCCTGTTCCTTCTGCGCGCGCACGGCCACCGGCGCCGGTGCGGCCTCGGCCTTGCCTTCGCGGGCCAGGCGCGCGGCACGATGCAACTGGCCGCGGGTGGCCTTTACTGCGGCCGCGTCATCACGCGCCGGGGCCGGCGCACTGCTGCCGGCCAGCAACGGTGCCATCGACGCCTCGCTGGCCTCTTCCTTCCAGCCCAGCTCCTCGCACAGCAGCCGCAGCTGGCGATGCAGCTCTCGCCATTCGCGCATGCGCAGGAAACCGAGGAAATGACGGCCGCACCAGTCGCGCAGCTTGGACTGGGTCAGGTCTTCATGGGCCTGCCGGTAGGCATCCCACAGGCGCAGCACGCCGACGAACTCGGAGCGGCCATCGGCGAACTGCGCATGCGCGCTGTCGGCCGCACCGCGCGCCTCGGGCGGGCGTTCGCGCGGGTCCTGGATGCCCAGGAACGAGGCGATCACCAGCATCGGCCGCAGGCAGCCGGCGGCCTGCGCGGCCACCAGCATGCGCGCCAGCTTCACGTCCACCGGCAGGCGCGCCATCTGCTTGCCGATGGTGGTCAGGCGCCGTTCGGCATCGATCGCCCCCAGTTCGGTCAGCTGCTGCCAGCCATCGGCCACCGCGCGCTCGTCCGGTGCTTCCAGGAACGGGAACTCCTCGATGCGGCCCAGGCCCAGCTGCAGCATGCGCAGGATCACCCCGGCCAGGCTGGAGCGGCGGATTTCCGGATCGGTGAACTCCGGCCGCGCCTGGAAATCGGCCTCAGCATACAGGCGGTAACAGATGCCCTCGGCGATACGGCCGCAGCGCCCCTTGCGCTGGTTGGCGCTGGCCTGCGAGATCGGCTCGATGTGCAGGCGGTCCAGCTTGTTGCGCGGGCTGTAGCGCTTGACGCGGGCAAGGCCCGGATCGACCACGTAACGGATGCGCGGCACCGTCAGCGAGGTTTCCGCCACATTGGTGGCCAGCACGATGCGCCGGTTCGGCCCGGTATTGAACACCCGGTCCTGGTCCTGGTTGGACAGCCGCGCATACAGTGGCAGTACCTCGGTGTTGCGGTACTTTCGCCGTTCCAGCGACTGGTGCGCATCGCGGATCTCGCGCTCGCCCGGCAGGAAGATCAGCACGTCGCCGCGTGCATCCAGGCGGGTAATCTCGTCGACAGCCGACACGATGGCATCGTTGACGGTACGTTCGCCCTGGTCTTCACCCTCGCCTTCCAGCGCGCGGTAGCGCACCTCCACCGGGTAGGTGCGGCCCTCAACGCTGATCACCGGCGCATTGTCGAAATGCTGGGCGAAGCGTCCGGTGTCGATGGTGGCCGAAGTGACGATCAGCTTCAGGTCGGGGCGCTTGCGCAGCAGCTGCTTCAGGTAGCCCAGCAGGAAGTCGATGTTGAGGCTGCGCTCGTGCGCCTCGTCGACGATGATCGTGTCGTAGTTCGACAACCAGCGGTCGCTGGCAATCTCCGCCAGCAGGATGCCGTCGGTCATGAACTTGATGCGGCTGTCTTCGCTGACCTTGTCGTTGAAGCGCACCTGGTAGCCCACCAGCTGGCCCAGTTCACTCTGCAGTTCCTGTGCGACACGGCTGGCTACCGCACGTGCGGCAATCCGTCGCGGCTGGGTGCAGCCGATCATGCCGGCCTGGCCACGGCCGGCGGCCAGGCACAGTTTCGGCAGCTGGGTGGTCTTGCCCGAACCGGTTTCACCAGCGATCACCACGACCTGGTGGTCGCGGATCAGCCCGATGATGGCGTCGGCTTCACGCGCAATCGGCAGCTGCGGGTCCAGAGTAATGGACGGCTGCTGCTGCGCCCGCACCTGCCGGC
This sequence comes from Stenotrophomonas maltophilia group sp. LNF247, assembly GCF_054083135.1. NCBI lineage: Bacteria > Pseudomonadati > Pseudomonadota > Gammaproteobacteria > Lysobacterales > Lysobacteraceae > Stenotrophomonas > Stenotrophomonas maltophilia group sp. LNF247. Next base: position 57,613 of record NZ_JBSRQL010000012.1, on the reverse strand, counting down.
GCTGCACCGACGCCTGCAAGGCCTGCTCGAAGGTGGCGGCCAGTGCCGCATCCTGTGGCTTGGCCTGGCAACGCGAGAGCATCCCCAGCAAACGGCCCCGGTCGCGGCTCATGGCGCCGTCGATGGCGGCGCGCTGTTGGCGCAGGCGGGGCGATGGATTTTTATCGATAGAGTTCATCAATCGGTTCGTTCAAAACTTTGAAAGCGACCAGTCATCACGACCGGTTTATTGTGAAGGCCAACGATTCCACAAGGAGGAACCCCATGGCGAAGACCAAGAGCACGACCAAGGCCAAGACCGGCAAGCAGAAGCTTGCGGCGGCGGCACCGTCGGCGCCGAACATCGATATCGGGATCACCCAGGGCGACCGCAAGAAGATCGCCGACGGTCTGTCGCGCTTCCAGGCCGATGCGTTCACGCTCTACCTGAAGACGCACAACTTCCACTGGAACGTGACCGGGTCGATGTTCAACTCGCTGCACACCATGTTCGAGACGCAGTACACCGAGCAGTGGGCGGCACTGGACGATGTGGCCGAGCGCATCCGCGCGCTGGGCTTCAATGCCCCGGGCTCCTACCGGGAATTCGCTGCGCTGACCTCGATCGTCGAGGAACCGGGCCTGACCGACAGTGCGGACTGGCGTGAAATGGTACGCCAGTTGGTGGTCGCCAACGAAGCGGTATGCCGTACGGCACGTGAAGTGCTGGAGGTGGCGGCCAAGGGGGACGACGCGCCGACCGAGGATCTGATGACCCAGCGGCTGCAGACCCACGAGAAGTATGCCTGGATGCTGCGTTCCCTGCTGCAGTAAGGGTTGGCGGGGGCGGCAGGGCTGCGCCCTGCACCCGCAGAGGCAACTGCAACGTCAACGTCAACGTCAAAAGCGGGCTATCCGTGGATTGGCGGGGCGGGTCCAGTTGCGGGGGACGCCGTGAATACGTCCATGTAGGCTCGGTCGCCGCATCCATGCGGCTCACGCCCCCGCAACCGGACCCACCCCGCCTTCGACAGTTTTCCGCGATCTGCCAGCAAAGCCATTGGGGTCAGATCCGTTTTCCGCAGGAAAACGGATCTGACCCCATTTTGTTTGTCGATATCTGACAGATGTGTCGACCAAGGTCGACACCCACCAACGGCCGCGGGAAACTGTCGAAGGTGGGGCGGTGTCGGATTGCGGGGTGTCAGCCGCATGGATGCGGCTGCCAAGCCTACAGGGACGTACTTGCGGCGTCCCCGCAATCCGACACCGCCCCACCAAACCACGAATCACCCCAGAGCCGGCTGTTGCCTTTGACGTTGCACTGGCTTGCAGCGGGTGCAGGGCGCAGCCCTGCCGACTCCCCCGCCGGGGTAAACTAGCCGGATGGCTTCCCGTCCCGCGCACGACCTGCTTCAACGCGTCTTTGGTTACGACGATTTCCGTGGTCCGCAGCAGGACATCGTGGAGCATGTCGCTGCCGGTCACGATGCCCTGGTGCTGATGCCCACCGGCGGTGGCAAGTCGCTGTGCTACCAGGTGCCGGCCCTGCTGCGTGACGGATGTGGCATCGTCATCTCGCCACTGATCGCGCTGATGCAGGACCAGGTCGAAGCCCTGCGCCAGCTCGGCGTTCGTGCCGAGTACCTGAATTCCACCCTGGATGCCGAGACCGCCGGCCGCGTCGAACGCGAGCTGCTGGCCGGCGAGCTGGACATGCTCTATGTCGCCCCCGAGCGGCTGCTGACCGGCCGCTTCCTGTCGCTGCTGTCACGCAGCCAGATCGCCCTGTTCGCCATCGACGAAGCCCACTGCGTGTCGCAGTGGGGCCACGACTTCCGCCCGGAATACCGCCAGCTGACCGTGCTGCACGAGCGCTGGCCGCAGATTCCGCGGATCGCGCTCACCGCCACCGCCGACCCGCCGACCCAGCGCGAGATCGCCGAGCGTCTGGATCTGCAGGAAGCGCGCCACTTCGTCAGCTCGTTCGACCGCCCCAACATCCGCTACACCGTGGTGCAGAAGGACAACGCCCGCAAGCAGCTGATCGATTTCCTGCGCGGCCACCGTGGCGAGGCCGGCATCGTCTATTGCATGTCGCGGCGCAAGGTCGAGGAGACCGCTGAATTCCTGTGCGGCCAGGGCTTCAACGCCCTGCCCTACCACGCCGGCCTGCCGCCGGAGGTGCGCGCTAACAACCAGCGCCGCTTCCTGCGCGAGGACGGCATCGTCATGTGCGCCACCATCGCCTTCGGCATGGGCATCGACAAGCCGGACGTGCGCTTCGTGGCGCATACCGACCTGCCCAAGTCGATGGAAGGCTACTACCAGGAAACCGGCCGCGCTGGTCGTGATGGCGAAGCTGCCGAAGCCTGGCTGTGCTACGGCCTGGGCGACGTGGTACTGCTCAAGCAGATGATCGAACAATCCGAGGCGGGCGAAGAACGCAAGCAGCTGGAACGGGGCAAGCTCGACCACCTGCTGGGCTACTGCGAATCCATGCAATGCCGCCGCCAGGTGCTGCTGGCCGGTTTCGGCGAGACCTATCCCCAGCCCTGCGGCAACTGCGACAACTGCCTGACGCCGCCGGCCTCGTGGGATGCGACCATTCCGGCGCAGAAGGCGCTGAGCTGTGTCTACCGCAGTGGCCAGCGCTTCGGCGTCGGCCACCTGATCGACATTCTGCGCGGCAGCGAGAACGAGAAGGTAAAGCAGCAGGGCCACGACAAGCTCAGTACCTATGCGATCGGCCGCGACCTGGATGCGCGCACCTGGCGCAGCGTGTTCCGCCAGCTGGTGGCCGCCAGCCTGCTGGAAGTGGACAGCGAGGGCCACGGTGGCCTGCGCCTGACCGATGCCAGCCGCGACGTGCTGACCGGTCGCCGCCAGATCAGCATGCGCCGCGACCCGGCCAGCAGCGCCAGCGGGCGCGAGCGAAGCGCGCAGCGCACCGGCCTGTCTGTGCTGCCGCAGGATCTGGCGCTGTTCAACGCGCTGCGCGGTCTGCGCGCCGAACTGGCCCGCGAACAGAACGTGCCGGCCTTCGTGATCTTCCACGACAGCACCCTGCGCAACATCGCCGAGCAGCGCCCGACCAGCCTGGATGAACTGGCACGGGTCGGCGGCATCGGCGGCACCAAGCTGAGCCGCTACGGCCCGCGCCTGGTCGAGATCGTGCGCGAAGAGGGGTAGCGCCGGGCGCCTGGCCAGGCGCCTCCCCATCGCCAACCGTGCGCTCGTCCCCCTGTAGAGCCGAGCCCACGCTCGGCTGCTTCTGCGTGAACGGCAGCCGAGCGTGGGCTAGGCTCTACACTGGTGCAGGTCCAACCTTGAACCGCCCATTCAGCCGGAGGTGCATCCACGGCCGCTTGCGGCTAGATTAGCGCCATGTCCCTCGCCTCGACCCTGCTCCGTGTCGTGCTCATGCTCAGCCTGCTGCTCAACGGGCTGAACGCGGCCATGGCCAGTGGTCACGAGGAAATGGGCCGGATGGCCCACGCGGTAGCCGCCCTTGATGGCAGCGATGCCGACTGCCACCACCACGCCGCCATGCAGGCCGACGAGGCCCCACAGGCCAAGGCCCCCGCCCACGACGCCCACTGCCAGATCAAGGACTGCGTGCGCAGTTGCGCCCAGCACCCGCTGCTGGTGGTGCAGCCGTTGCCTTATCTGGCGGGCCCGGCACTGTCGCTGGCGCCGCAGCCGATGCCGGCCACTGGCCGGCCGGCGCCGCCGCTGCCGCCCATCTCACGCCCTCCCATCGGCTGATTCCACACGCACCGTGCGCCCTGCGCACCGTAGCCGGCCACCTGCCGGCGTCTTTACGTGTCTGGAGTCACCACCATGAATACCCGCATTCCCCCCGGTCCGGGCGCTGTGCCCATGCCGTCGCGCCGCCTGTTCGTGCAGGGCCTGGCCGCCGGTGGCGTGGTTGCCGGCATCGCCGCTGTCGGCGTGCCGCAGCGCGCGCTTGCCGCCGCCCGCGCCACGCCTCGCCTGGCCGGTGCCCCGGCCGTGCTCAGCGATACCCGCATCGAACTGGCCATCGGCGAATCGCTGGCCAACTTCACCGGCCGCACCCGCCCGGCGATCACCGTCAACGGATCGCTGCCGGCACCGATCCTGCGCTGGCGCGAAGGCCAGACCGTGGACCTGTTCGTGCGCAACACGCTGGAGCGCCACCCGACCTCGATCCACTGGCACGGCATCCTGCTGCCGGCCAACATGGACGGCGTGCCCGGCCTGAGCTTCAACGGCATCGGCCCCGGCGACACCTACCACTACCACTTCCAGCTGAAGCAGTCGGGCACCTACTGGTACCACAGCCATTCGATGTTCCAGGAGCAGGCTGGCCTGTACGGTGCACTGATCATCGATCCGGCCGAGCCAGCGCCGTACCACCACGACCGCGAGCACGTGATCCTGCTGTCCGACTGGACCGACATGGACCCGGGTGCGTTGTTCCGCCGCATGAAGAAGCTTGCCGAGCACGACAACTACTACAAGCGCACCCTGCCCGACTTCCTGCGCGATGCGAAGCGTGACGGCTGGTCGGCCGCGCTGTCCGACCGCGGCATGTGGGGCCGGATGCGGATGACGCCCACCGACATCTCCGACATCAACGCGCATACCTACACCTACCTGATGAACGGTACGGCGCCAGCCGGCAACTGGACCGGGCTGTTCCGCAGCGGGGAAAAGGTACTGCTGCGCTTCATCAATGGCGCCTCGATGACCTACTTCGATGTGCGCATTCCCGGCCTGAAGATGACCGTGGTCGCCGCCGATGGCCAGTACATCCATCCGGTCAGCATCGATGAGTTCCGCATCGCTCCCGCCGAAACCTACGATGTGCTGGTCGAGCCCACCGGCCAGGACGCATTTACCATCTTCTGCCAGGACATGGGCCGCACCGGCTTCGCTGCCGGCACGCTGGCGGTACGCCATGGCCTGCAGGCGCCGATCCCTGCACGCGACCCGCGCCCGTTGCTGACCATGAGCGACATGGGGCATGACATGGGCGGTGGCGGTCATGGCGGGCACGACATGACCGCGATGAAGGGCATGGAAGGCGGCTGTGGCGCCAGCATGGGCCACGGTGCGCATGGCGGCGGTGATCCCGCCAGCAAGGCGCCAAAGCACCCGCCCAGCGAGCGCAACAACCCGCTGGTGGACATGCAGAGTTCGGCTACCGAACCGAAGCTGGACGACCCCGGCATCGGCCTGCGCGACAACGGCCGCAAGGTCCTGACCTACAGCGCGATGCGCAGCCTATTCGAAGACCCCGATGGCCGCGAGCCCAGTCGTGAAGTCGAGCTGCACCTGACCGGCCACATGGAGAAATTCTCCTGGTCGTTCGACGGCATCCCGTTCGCCAGCGCCGAGCCGCTGCGGCTGAACTACGGCGAGCGCATGCGCATCGTGCTGGTCAACGACACCATGATGCAGCACCCGATCCATCTGCACGGCGTGTGGAGCGATCTGGAAAACGCACAAGGCGAATTCCAGGTGCGCAAGCACACCATCGACATGCCACCCGGTACACGCCGCAGCTACCGAGTGCGCGCCGACGCGCTCGGCCGCTGGGCCTATCACTGCCATCTGCTGTACCACATGGAAGCGGGCATGATGCGCGAAGTGAGGATCGAAGAATGAGCCGCTCACTGCTTTCCCCCAGCCTGCTGGCGCTGGGCCTGGCTGCTGCAATGCCGGTGTTCGCGCAGTCGCACGCGGGCCATGACATGGGCACGATGAACGTGCCTGCGAAGAGCGCGAAGACCCCGGCCGAAACGGTCGATCATTCAAAGATGGATCATTCCGAGATGGACATGGGTGCGGCGGATCACGCCGGCATGGACCACTCCACGATGGACCACTCGAAGATGGACCATGGCGCGATGCAGCCAGCGGCGATGGACCATTCGCAGATGGACCACCGGGCGATGGGCCACGGCACGCCTGCACCCACCGAACCGCGCGAACCGATCCCGGTCCCGACTGATGCCGACCGCGCCGCCGCCTTCCCGCCGATCGCGCATGGCGCGATGGAACACGCGCCGGAGATCAACAGCCTGCTGCTGATCGACCGGCTTGAGCATTGGGATGGCAAGAGCAGCAACGGCCAGGCCTGGGAAGCCACCGGCTGGATCGGCGGCAACATCAACCGCCTGTGGCTGCGCACCGATGGCGAACGCAGCCGCGGCCGCACCGAATCGTCGTCACTGGAAGCACTGTATGGTCGCAGCGTGTCGCCGTGGTGGGACGTGCTGGTCGGCGTGCGCCAGGACTTCCGCCCGTCCGACTCGCGCACATGGGCGGCCATCGGCATCCAGGGTCTGGCGCCGTACAAGTTCGAAAGCTCGGCCACGCTGTACATGGGCTCCGGCGGCCAGGTGCTGGCCAAGGCCGAGGTCGAGTACGACGTGCTGTTGACCAACCGATTGATCCTGCAGCCGCTGCTGGAAGCTACTGTTGCGGCCAAGGACGAGCAGGAGTACGGCATTGGTCGCGGACTGAACAAGGTCGAAGCCGGGCTGCGCCTGCGCTATGAGTTCAGCCGTCGCGTCGCGCCGTACATCGGCATCAGCCACGAACGTACGTTTGGCGACACCGCCGACTATGCCGGTGACCACGCGCGCGACACGCGTTGGGTGGCGGGCGTGCGCATGTGGTTCTGAGCAGCGGTTCGTGAGCAGTGGCCAGCCCCGGCAGCCGCCGGGGCCGGCTACACTGCGCCACGTTCCAATGCAGGCACCGCCATGTCGTTGCAGATCCGCCGCGCCACCCTTGCCGATGTCGACGCGCTGTCGGCCATCGCAATTGCCACCTACAACGAAACCTGGGGCGATTCCTATCCGCCGCAGGAGCTGCACGATTTCCTGCAGGCGCACTACAGCAGCGAACCGCAGCGCATCGAACTGTCCGACCCACGCAGCGCGATCTGGCTGCTGATGGACGGTGATGCCGTGGTCGGCTATCTGGCCGCCGGTGCCAACACCCTGCCGCACACGGATGCACGCGAAGGCGACATCGAACTGAAGCGGTTCTACATCCTGGCCGCGCACCAGAACGGCGGCCATGGTGCACGCATGATGGACGCGTTCATGGCGTGGCTGGACCAGCCGCAGCGCCGCACCCTGTGGGTGGGCGTATGGGAAGAAAACTTCGGCGCGCAGCGCTTCTACGCGCGCTATGGCTGCAGCAAGGTTGGCGAGTACGACTTCATCGTGGGCGATACCCACGACCGCGAGTTCATCCTTCGGCGGCCGTGATCACGTCTTTGTAGAGTCGAGCCATGCTCGACTATTGGCGGCAACAGCCAGTCGAGCATGGCTCGACTCTACAGAGAGCGAAGCGCCTAGAAGTCGAACAACTCGGAGAGGAAGCTCTCCTTCTTCTTTTTCTTATAGCCGTGGCCACGGTTGTCCTCGTAGCGCTGGCCGAGGTGGCGGGTATCACGGTGCATCACCGGTGGCGGCGCGGACGCCGGCTGAGCCTGCACGGGCGATGGCGGAGGTACCGCAGCACCGGCGCCCGCACGTTCGATGATCTTGTCCAGCTCGCCACGATCCAGCCACACACCTCGGCAGCCAGGACAATAGTCGATCTCGATGCCATGGCGTTCGGCCATCTGCAGGGTCTGGGTCTTGCACACGGGGCACAGCATCGGCATTGCTCCTGTCGGTCTGGTAACGACTGTACCTGCCCTGTGATGACTGTGCGGCAACACATGACCGATGGCACAGGGACTTCCGGCGCGTGCCAGCGTCCCTCGCCATCTTCCACACTGCAAGCTGGTTCCGCAGGGAGTGCGTGCATGACCGTCCTGTCCCGCCTGCCCAGCGCCGCGCGCCTGCTGCTGGTGCTGTTCGGCGTTGGCGTTGGCCTGAATCTGCGCGACATCGCAGCCGCCGCAGGCACGCCGATTCCCGCCTTGCCCATTGCTTACGGCGGCAGCCTGCTCGACAACGCGCTGGCCGTGCTCGTGGCACTTCTGCTGGCCGCGCTGCTGCGGCCACGCGGGATGGGCCTGATGGCCAGCCTGGGGCTGCGCGGCAACGGCTGGAGCGGCCCGATGTGGGTACTGCTGGCCAGCCTGCCCTGCTGGCTGGGCCTGGCGCTGCTCGGTACACCGAACAAGGCACTGACCGTACTGGATGCCACCATGCTGGCGGTGCTGTTCCCGCTGGCCGAGGAAGTACTCTTCCGCGGCCCGGGCTTCGTGCTGCTGGTGAAGATCGTGCGCGGGCCCTGGCCATGGCTTGCACTGCCGCAGGCGCTGCTGTTCGGCATGGTGCACTGGCTCGGCTTCGGCGGGTTCGACGGTGGCGGCATCGCGCTGTTCGTCGGCGCAGTGATCGCCCTCGGTGGCTTCATCTTCGCTTGGCTCGACCACCTCGACGGCGACACGCTGTGGTGCGGCCTGGCCCTGCACGTTTCGATGAACCTGGCCTGGAATGTGTTCAGCCTCGACGACGCCGTCGCTTTGGGCTGGCAGGCCACCGGTCTGCGCATCGGCACCGCCCTGCTCGCGGTCGCGGTGCTGGCCTGGCACGTGCGGCTCCGGCGCCAGAGAAGCCTGTAACGCCCGCTTAGCCTGCCGTGCACGTCGGGATCACTACTGGCTTGCGCATACTTGCGCGCCATTTCACCGTTGCTGTCCGGAGTTGTCGCGTCATGTTGCTGTCCAAGCGCCACGTCGAACCTCGCGTCCTGCTCATCGAGGACGCCGAGGAAACCCGCGAACTGAGTCGACTGGCGCTGGAAAGCCAGGCCTGCCACGTGGCGGGCGTGAGCTCTGCCGAAGCGGCATTGGGCCTACTGGCCGCCGGTGAGCGTTTCGATCTGCTGTTCACCGACGTGAATCTGGGTGCAATCAGTGGCATTGAAGCCGCCAACCGGGTCCGCGGCCTGTATCCCCAGCTGCCGATCCTGGTGACGTCGGGCATGGACCAGCACCAGGTGCTGCCGCAGCTGCGCGACGGCATCCATTTCCTGCCCAAGCCGTACAACATGAGCGAGCTTCTCGACGCCATCCGGCTGTGCTTCCGGCATGCCGATGTGGGCGTATTGACCGGGCCGGATTCACAGGCGGCCTGAGGCGTTCATCCACGCATGGCGTGGACCTACTGCAATGGCCCTGTAGATCCACGCCATGCGTGGATGCCGCCCATCATCAACCGCTGCTGTACGGTCCGGTACCCGGGAACACCTTCAGCAGCGCACGGGTGATCGTGTCCGGGTAGACGGTGAAGTGATCCTCGTCATCGATCACCATGTTCTCCACCTTCAATGATCGCCCGCTGCTGCGCAGCTGCTCGGCGAATTCTGCGTTGTGGCGCAACATGTCGTTGCGGGTGAAGTAGCGCGCTTCGGGCTTGACCGTTTCAAAGCTGCCCACCGACAGCACCACCGTGGTCGGCTGCGCCGGCGCCTTGGCTTCGGCCTGCATGCGCGGCACCCGATGGTCGTCGAACCACAGTGATGGGCTGGAGAGGATGTAGGTGCGGAACATGTCCGGGCGCGTGGTCAGCACGTAGGCGCCGAACAGGCCACCATAGGAATGACCCGCATAGGCGCGCCGCGCCGGATCGGTGCGGTAGCGCGCATCGATCATCGGCAGTACCTGCCCAGCTAGGAAATCGCGGTAGTGCGCCGCGCCACCGTAGCTGACGTCATCGCTGTAATCACGCGGATCGATACGCGCCGGGTCGCTGGGCGTGTAATCGCGCGAGCGGCTCTGCTTGGAGGTCAGCCCTTCCTGCGGCGGCAGCCCAACCAGGATGAAATCCTCCAGGTTGACACCCTTCTGGCCCACCAGGTTGCGCACGCTGCGCACCAGCGGGAAGCTGTACAGCGCGTCGGTCACGTACAGCACCGGATAGTGCTTTTCCGGATGTGCGGCGTAGTCGGCCGGCAACGCCACCCACACCGGATAATCGCGGCCGATCGGATCGTGCACGCGCAGCGCTTCGGTATCCGGCAGCACCACGCCCGACAAAGCGGCGGCCGGGCTCTCCTTCGCTTCACTCTGCGCTGCCGGCGGCGCCACCGACATCGCACAGCCACTCACGGCCAGGCAAGCCGCCACACTCCATCCACGCACACGCTGCATCCACACGCTCCCATTGCGGGCGGCGCACCGGATGGCGCCGCTGCCGCATCCTTGCATGGTGCGCAATCCACTGCCAGTGCGGTCAGGGCGAGGCCGGCGGCGCCGGGAACAGTGTGCGCAGCGCCTGCAATGCGGCCGGATGATAGATCGTAGCGTGGGTTTCTTCCGGCAACGGCAGGTACTTCACCAGCGGCGACGGCGAAGCCTGCTGCAGCAACTCGGCCAGTCGTGCAGTGGATGCGGCCAGCTCCGGCTGCCCACTGCTGGCCAGGAATACGCGCGGCTGCGCACGCGTCACCGCCGGCAGCTGTTTGGCTGCGCCGGCCAGCATTGCGCCACGGTTCCACCACAGGCTGGGGTCCAGCGCGATGTAGCTGTTGAACAACGTTGGCTCCTGCAGCAGCGTCTCGACCACGAACAGGCCGGCGAGCGATTCACCGATCAGCGCGCGTTCGTCGGTAGTCGGGTAGCGCTGGCGCACCTGCGGCATCAGCTCTTCGCGCAGGAACGCGCGGTAGGCCGCCGAACCACCAATGCGCGGCGCGATCTTCCGGTCCTGCGGGTCGTTGCTGGGGCCGGTCATGTCGCGGCGGCGCTCGGTGTTCTCGATGCCAACCAGCAGGAACGGACGCATGCTGCCGTTGCCGCTCAGCACCTGCACCAGCCCGGCCACATGCAGGAAGTCCTCACCGATGCCGCCATCGGCCATGTACAGCACCGGCAGCGGCGCCTTCGGATCCAGGCCCCACGGCTGCGGGCGGTAAACATTGATGCGGCGGGTTTCGCCCAGCGCCTTCGACTCGATGGTGAAGGTCTCACCGATGACCAAAGGCGAGGCGGCAGCGGACGGCGCGGTTTCTGCAGCCATCAGCGGCGCGGCGGCAGCGGACGGCGCGGTTTCTGCAGCCATCAGCGGCGCGGCGGAGACAGCGGACAACAACAGCGACAGCACGATCAGACGCATGGGGCGGTCCATATTGGGAAAGCGCTGAGCATAGACCGCCGGAGGCACTGTCGTTCGCGGCACTTTGCCGATCGACCGGAACTGGAGCACCATGGAGTCGGTGATGGTCATGCAACGCGCACCATGGCTCACGGACTGGTCACCGCCACGCTCATATCCACAAGGAGGTTCCCATGTTGAGTGTATTGATCGCCACCGCCCTTGCCGCCGCCTCACCTCAGGCCAGCAGCACTCCGCCAGCATCCGCAGCATATGCGGACTGCCTGCTCGCCCACCTCCAACCGGGATTGTCCGACCACGCGATCCCGCTGCTGCAGCAGGCCTGCGTCGCGAAGCATCCGGAGAGCTACGTCGCATATTCAGAACTGGAACGCCGGATCAGCGCGCAGCGCCGGGCTGACTTTGACGCGGCTCAAGCGGAAGCCGTGCGTTCCGCGAATGCGGCAGCGACGGCTGCACAAGAAGCTGCCGACGCGGCGGCCGCGAAAGCCAAGGGAATGCGGACGAAGTAGAGGCCCTTGACCAGGCAACAAAGACGGCACCGCATTGCGATGCCTTTCTGAATGACCTGGGTCATGGGATGCAATGGTGGGCCGCGAAGGATTCGAACCTTCGACCAAAAGGTTAAGCGTAACTGGGTAATTTCATTACTTTCAATTGGTTACGCCGCCACTCGTTCCACTTCAATCTTTAAAGCGGGCGCTTGTAAGCCTTGAGCCACAACGGGCGCAGGAATTTTGCGGAACGGATTTCCTCCCCCTCCAGTTGCCTCAACAAGGCCTACCCCATCCCCCCGAATGACGGATCCTGGTCGGCCTTGGCCAGCCGGTTGCCCCGGACCCTCTCCTGCCATTCCAGAATCTTGGCGATGTCCCGACGCCCCCCCGCCGTGACCGATGACCCAATGCCGGAAGTGGCTGAGGCGGGCCACGATCGCACCGTCATCAACCTCAAGAGCGAATGGTTGGACACTTGGCTCAACCCCGACCCTGAACATATGGATGAGCTGCAAATGGCGATGGACGATCCCCAGCGCCCCTACTACTAACACGCGCTTGAAAAGGCGGCGCAAGAACGCAATGGGCCCTGCAATGCAGGGCCATTTGCAACCTAACATCGGTGTTGACCAGCGCGGCTACTACCCACCGCACGGAAGAGTCCTTTCAGCGCGCTGCAACAAGTGCCTCAGCTTTACGAGAGGGCGACGTCCGCCCTTTATATGCTCTTTCTTTCGGGCGGCTCAGATATCCCAATTCGCGACGGGGTGCCAGCCGCCCTCCACGTAGCAATGCATGTGCGGGCCGCGCTGACCGAATTCGTGGGCATAGAAGAAGCAATGAATAACGCAGGACACGCCTATAGGATTACGAGCAGCGCAAGTCCACTTCTTCATTTCATGCGGATGCTTCGCAACTATCAAATCCACATTGGTAGCCAGCCAATGGCAAGAAAGACCGTGGATATAATCTTCGGCGGCAAGGATGCCGTCATCGAAGTCGCCACTATCGACAACCTGTACGCCGACGACTTCATGCAGCTGGACACTATGAGGAAGTACAACTCATACAGCCGGAATGAAGTGGAGCAAATGATTGACTTGTTTCGCGAGCAGCAGGAGCGGCTGGGTGTGTACGAAATTCTTAGGCAAGGGACCAATCGCCTAATCTATGAAGTGCTTCAGCACATCTAAAGACGCGTATATGAACACCCCCACAGTACAGACATCAGGGTGCACAATCATTCCACTGAAGCTTGTGAGTTACGTCTCAGTGCCCGAGGGGAGACAGTGCTAGGCTCGCGCATCGAGAAGCGTGAAAGCCTCCATGATTTGTTACAAACTCTGGAGATGTCGCATGGAACGGAAGGTTCTAGGATGCTCCGCAGCACTTCTTGTATCCACCTGCGCCTTAGCACAAGTGCCAAACGCTGACACGCAGGAAGGCAAGGAGATGCAGATTCAGGTTCACAGCTATATGAGTGAACACCCCTCAGTCTCGATAGACGAAGCAATCACGCGCCTAGCGGTTCAAGGTGAGGTGATGTCGGAAATTGAAGCGTTGCGTATCGAGTTCGCAGATCGTCTGACGGAACTGTCGATCAAAGACGCGCCAGATCAACACATCCTGGTGCAGCTCAAGGGGCCAGATCCAGTCGCGGATCGAACGATCAACACCGAGAGCGCGACGACCCGCGTGGTGTTCGAGGTTGGTCACAAGTACACCCAGGACGAGTTTTACGCGCTCCTTGCTAAGCACAGACCTCTTCTTCACAGCGCCATACCAGGCATCACGGGGACGACTGGGTTCCCAGGCGAAGAACGGGTGCTGATTGACATAAACGGCGACAGCCGCCAAGCAGAAGAGTTGAAGGATACAATCAAGAAGCTTGAAAGAGTCACCGGTCTCAAGATTGAAGTCCGCCCCAACATGCCGAAGTCAGTCAACGCGGAGTATGTTGTTGGCGGCGCCCCCCCCTCCAATCCAACAATAGCTACTGCACCTCAGGATTTAACGTTGCGATCCTCGCGCCGGACATAGCGCAGCGCGCTGGCACTCATCCCAATGATCGCCAGGGCACGGCGCTCGCTTGCCCCGCGCTGCACCCACTGCCGCACCAGCGCACCCCGCACCGGCGGGTCCGCTACCTTTCTCGCAGCGCGTCCTTGATCAGATCGTTCTCGAACAGCTGCTCGGCCAGCAACTTCTTCAGCCGGACGTTCTCGGCTTCCAGGTCCTTCAACCGCTTGGCGTCGGGCACGCTCATGCCACCGAACTTGCTGCGCCACAGTTGGTACGAGGCCTCGCTGAAGCCATGTCGACGGCACAGGTCCTTCACCGCCATGCCGGCCTCTGCCTCGCGTGGGAAGCCGATGATCTGTTCTTCGGAAAAGCGTTCTTCATGTCCAATCTCCGGCTTGTCGGGGATTGAACTCCAAATCGCCGTGCTACTCAAAACCTGAGGGACGTCGGGGGCACAAGAGCGCCGCCATGCGCGATAGATACGATCATCGCTTGCCTGTCGTGAAACCCGCATCTCTCCCGAAGTGTTCGGTAGGGTTTTCAGGAGCAAAAGAAAAAGGCGCCCAAAAGGACGCCTAAGTCGCTGATGCAATTGGTGGGCCGTGAAGGATTCGAACCTTCGACCAAAAGATTAAAAGTCTTCTGCTCTACCGACTGAGCTAACGGCCCATTGCACTGCCCCAGCCTTTCGGCGGGGTGGGCATTCTACCCTACTTTGGCGGGCCGGGTGAAACCCCAGCGTGTCGAGGATGCCGGCCAGCGGCCGGCACTACCCGATCTGGCGAACCCGCTTAAACCTTCCGGGCCTCACGCGCATCCCAGCTGTGATTCCTGCCCGGAGCCACGGATGCGCCTGCCCCTCTGCCTCGTTGCCGCCCTGCTGCTGCCCTGTACGGCACTGGCCACCCCATCCCAGGTCGTCACCGACGACATCGGCCGCTTCTGGGCCACCTATGACGCGGTGCGCGCCGAGCCCGACGTTGAACGCCAGGTCGCACTCGTGCAGGAGCGCTACATCGATCCAGGCAGCCCCGGCCTGCATGCGCTGACGCAGGTCCGCAACTATACCGCCCGCGAATACGCCGAGGCCATGCGCGCGTGGCCGCGCTTCTGGACGTCGGTACGCCCATTGACCGCCAACGCGCAGCAGGCCAGCGCCACTCTGGAGCGGGACCTGGCCGCCTTCCGCACGCTCTACCCCGCCCTGCGTCCGGCCACCATCACCTACGCAGTCGGTGTGCTGCGCACCGGCGGCACCACGCTGGGTGACAAGGTGCTGATCGGTGCCGAGATGGCGCTGGGCGATGAGCGCGTGGACGTGAGCGAACTGCCCGAAAAGATGCGCGACCGGCTACGGATCTTCTACGACAGCCGTCCGGGGGCGAACAACGCGCAGAACAACCTGCACGAGTACGTGCATACCCAGCAGCGCGAGACCACCGGCAGCCTGGCGCAGTACGTGGTGCGCGAGGGTGTGGCCGAGTACGTGGGCGAGCGGCTGAGCGGGCGTCGGCCGGCGTTGCCGCTGTATGCCTACGGGCCCGCGCACGAGCCGGAAATCCGCACGCGCTTCATTGCCGAGATGGACGGGGGTAACCTCGACAACTGGCTCTACAACAGCGCCCGCAATCCATTCGGGGTGAGTGATTTGGGGTACTACGCTGGGTATCGCATCGCGCAGGAGTACATGCGCCAGCAGGCCGACGAGAAGGCCGGTATCGCGCGGATGATCGAGTTGGACTATGCCGATCCGAAGGCGGTGCGGGCGTTCATCGAGGCATCGGGGTGGTTGCCTGATGAGGCTGCCGGCCAGCGGCCGGCACTACCAGACTCCAGCCGCCGGTAGCGCCGGGACAGAGAGTGCGAACCAACGGTTCGCACCCACCATTGGGGCATCAGCCCCATCACCTCAGACGTACAGCGTGGGGTCCGGCACGCCGGCTTCGGCGAAACCCTGCGCGCGCAGGCGGCAGGCATCGCAGTGGCCGCAGGCGGCGCCGTTGGCGTCGGCGTTGTAGCAGGACACGGTCAGGCCGAAGTCCACGCCCAGGCGCACGCCTTCGCTGACGATCTGGCCCTTGCTGAGGAACTGCAGCGGTGCGTGCACCTTGATGCCCGCGCCCTCCACCCCTGACTTGGTGGCCAGGTTGGCCAACGCCTGGAACGCGGCCACGAACTCGGGGCGGCAGTCCGGATAGCCGGAATAATCCACCGCGTTGACGCCGCAGAAGATGTCGTTGGCGCCGAGCACTTCGGCCCAGCCCAGGGCGAGCGACAGCATGATGGTGTTGCGCGCCGGCACGTAGGTGACCGGGATGCCGGCACCGCCGGCCTCGGGCACGTCGATGTCGTCGGTCAGCGCCGAGCCGCCAATGCTGCGCAGGTCCACGTCCACGGTCTTGTGCGCGACCACGCCCTGGGCCTTGGCCACGCGGGCGGCGGCGTCCAGTTCGGAGGTGTGGCGCTGGCCGTAGCGCACGCTCAGGGCATGCACGGCGAAGCCCTGTTCCTGGGCCATGGCGATGACGGCGGCTGAATCCATGCCGCCGGAGAGAAGCACGACTGCCTTCTTCATGGGTAAAACATCCGGTTGGGAGGGGAAAGCCAGCACGCTGTCCCGCGCCGGAGTTACATCAGGGAACGTTGCCTGGGCTCATCGGCCCGGCTCGTCGTTCCACAGGATTTTATGCAACTGCATCTGGAAGCGCACCGGCAGGCGGTCTTCGACGATCCAGTCGGCCAGCTGGCGCGCGGTGATCTCGCCCTTGCTGGGCGAGAAGAACACGGTGCAGCGCTTCACCAGCTCGTGCTCGGCGACCAGGGCCTTGGCCCAGTCGTAGTCCTCGCGGCTGCAGATGACGAACTTGATCTGGTCGCGTGCGGTCAGCAGCGGCAGGTTCTCCCAGCGGTTGCGCGCCACTTCGGCCGACCCCGGGGTCTTGATGTCGACCACGCGCGATACACGCGGGTCCACCGCGCTGACGTCCAGCGCGCCGGAGGTTTCCAGCGAGACGTCCATGCCGGCGTCGCACAGCTTCTGCAGCAGCACCAGGCAGCGTTTCTGCGCCAGCGGCTCGCCGCCGGTCACGCAGACGTGGCGCACGCCCTGGGCCAGCACCTCGGCCACGATGTCGTCGATGTCCCACCAGGTGCCGCCATGGAAGGCATAGGCCGTATCGCAGTACTGGCAGCGCAGCGGGCAGCCGGTCAGGCGCACGAACACGGTCGGCCAGCCGGCGGTATCGGCTTCGCCCTGCAGCGAGGTGAAGATCTCGGTGATCTTCAGGCGTGGCAGGGGCGACTGCACAATCTCACTGGGCGTGGCGGCGGCGCTGGACGGGGTAACGGCGGTCATGGCGGGCACTTCTTGGTGGGACACGTGGCGGGTGGGCTACCGTGGCCGGTAACGAAAGCAGCCGAGCGTGGGCTCGGCTCTACAACAACAACCGGGCGGGCATGGCCCAGCCGGTAACGAAAGCAGCCGAGCGTGGGCTCGGCTCTACAACAGCAACCAAACGGGCATATCCCTGCCGGTGACGCGAGCCGTCGGGCATGGCCCGGCGCTACCGGATCCGGGCGGGTTTGCCGGTCCGGAAACGAAAGCAGCCGAGCATGGGCTCGGCTCTACAGGGCACACATTGTACGCCCGGTCAGCGGATCAGCGGATCTGCTTGCCCAGGCGGATGGACTGCAGACGGTCCTGCGCGGTGCGCGCGGCGTCCGAGCCGGGGTACTGCGCCACGACGGTCTCCAGCGTCTGCTGGGCCTGGTCTACCTTGCCCTCGCCGTACTGCGAGAGGCCGATCTTGAGCAGGCCGCCCGCGGCTTTGTCGTGGGTCGGATAGCGCGAGAGCAGTTCACGGAACTGGGCCTCGGCCATCGGGAAATTGCGGGTGGCGTAGTAGCTCTCGCCCAGCCAGTACAGCGCGTTCGGCGCGTAGACGCCATTCGGGTACAACTCCAGGAAGCTCAGGAACAGCTGCGCCGAATCGTCGTACCTGCCGGCCTTCAAGGCATCGAAGGCAACGTTGTAGGAGGTGCGCTCGTCACCGGTGGCGGCGAGGCTGCCGGCATCACCATGGACGGAAGGCGGCCGCTCGGAAGTGGCCGCCGCTGCGGGTTTTGCCGGGGCCGGTGCGGCCTTGGGCGCGCTCGCCGGAACGGGCGGCAGGGCCGGGGCGGCGTTGCCCCCTTCCAACCGGTTCAGGCGGCTGTCCAGATCCAGGTACTGGTCCTGGGCGGACTGCTTGAGCTGGGCGTTGTCGTGCTGCAACTGCTCGATCGAGGCCTGCAGGCTGGTGACCTGCTGCCGCAGCTGATTGATCTGGTTCAACAGGTCCTGGTTGGCACTGTTGTTGTACATCTGCTGCTCGAGCGCGCCGACACGGTCAGCCAGGCTCTGTCGCTGTGCGTGCGCCGGTGCGGCAGCCACGAGGGCTGCCGCAACGACCAGCATCAGTTTGATGCCAATGCGCATGGATTACTGCGCGGTGTAGACGATTTCGACGCGACGGTTCTGCGACCAGCAGGACTCGTTCGACTCGGTGCAGACCGGACGCTCTTCACCGTAGGACACGACGGTCAGCTGCGAAGCCGAACCACCGTTGGCCTGCAGGGCCGAGCTGACGCCGTTGCCACGACGCTCACCCAGGGCCTGGTTGTACGCGCGCGAACCGCGCTCGTCGGTGTGGCCCTGCAGGGTGATGCGCGAGGACGGACGGTCACGCAGGTACTTGGCGTGGCACGCCATGATGGCCTGGAATTCCGGCTTCACGTCTTCCTTGTCCAGGTCGAAGTAGACCACGCGCTGGCGCAGGCAGGCGTCGGTGTCCAGGTCGCCCGGGCCGTACAGGCCGGAGGTCGACGGACCGGTCGGGGTGGTGGTCGAGGTGCCGGTGTCGACCGGGGCTGCCGGCTCTTCCTTCACCTTCTTCGAGCAACCGGCCAGGACGGCCACAGACAGCAGGGAAACAAGCAGAACGCGGGTGGACTTGTTCATGGCGATACCTTTGTGGCTCCTAAGCCGATGAGGGGTTCAAGACAACGAAAATATTAACACTCTTTTAGCGCTGGGTACGGTATGGGGACCATGCCGGTTCGCGCACATCACCGTCAGCCAGGACCAGGCGCTGGCGAACCCGCGCATCGGCCGAAACGGCATACAACACACCACGGCCACCTTCGCGGGCGGCGTACAGCACCATGCTTGCGTTGGGCGCAAAGCTCGGCGATTCATCGAGCGAACCCGGGGACAGCGTGCTCCAGCGGGGCGACCCCAGCGAGCTGTCCATCATCGCGATCTTGTAGCTGTTGCCAGAACCCTGGGCGACGACGATCTTCTTGCCGTCGTAGGACACCGACGGCTTGGCATTGTAGTTGCCCTGGAAGGTCACGCGCTCGGCGCTGCCGCCACCGGCACCGACCTTGTAGACCTGCGGACGGCCGCCGCGGTCGGAGGTGAAGTACACCGCGCTGCCGTCCGGTGCCCAGGTCGGCTCGGTATCGATGGCGAAGTGGTTGGTCAGCTGGGTCAGCTGCTTGCTGCCCAGGTCCATGACGTAGATTTCCGGGTTGCCCGAACGCGACAGGGTCAGGGCCAGCTTGCGGCCGTCCGGCGAGAACGCCGGGGCGCTGTTGATGCCACGGAAGCTGGTGACCAGCTCGCGCGCGCCAGTGCCGATGTTCTGGATGTAGATGGCCGAATTGCCACGCTCGAAGCTGACGTAGGCCAGCTTGCTGCCATCCGGGCTCCACGACGGCGACAGCAGCGGCTCGGCCGAACGCACGATGGTCTGCGGGTTGAAGCCGTCGGAGTCGGCCACCATCAGCGCATAGCGCATGGCGTCGCCCTTGCCGCTGGCAGTCACGTAGGCGATGCGGGTCCAGAAGGCGCCGCGGATGCCGGTGATCTTCTCGTAGATGGCGTCGGCCATCTGGTGGGCGACGTCGCGCATGGCGTTGCCGCGGGCAGTCATCGCCAGGCCCAGCAGGCGCTCGCCCTTGGGCACGTCGAACAGTTCGTATTCGACGCGGTAGGCACCGGCACCGGCGTCGAGTACGCGGCCGACCACGATGTAGTTCTGCTTCAGCGCGCGCCAGGTGGCGAACTGGATGTCGCCGCCACGCACCGGCTTTTCGACGATCTGCGCTTCCGGCAGCGTGCGGAACTGGCCCGAACGCTCCAGGTCGGCACGGACCACGCCGGCGACGTCGGTCTGCGGAGCGGCCGACGAACCCTGGTAGGGCATCGGCACGATGGTGATCGGCAGCGCGGAGGCATTGCCGCCGATGATGTCGATATCCAGCCCCTTCTGCTGCGCGACGGCAGCAAAGGGCAGCAACAGGGCCGCAAACACGGCAAGCCAGCGAGGCATCTTTTTCATGGAGCGCTCAATAGGGGAAACCGGAACGAGGGATAGCAAAGCAGGAGTGAACCGCTTCGCAATCATGAACCAAGGGTACGTGAATTCCGGGTCAGTTCCAGCCCGTCCTCTCACGCACCGTTAACGTCGTGGCTAACATCGCACCTGCCTGCCCCGGTCACTCCGCCCAGCGGGGCGGTGTTCGACAGAAGCCTAAAGCCTGCCCGGCCGAAACCGAGCACACCAGAGGCAAGCGCGACATCCATGGGCAGGAGTGGCCCGAGCCCCCCCCCCTGCCCTGCCCGCCTCAGCGATCCTGGGCGGTAAAAGTGAAGTTGAGCGTGCGCGCGAACACCGACTCGAAGCCGCGGTACGGCAACGGCTGCGCATTGAGCACGGCGGCCTCGATCGAACGCTTGCCGGCCTCGTCGTACGGGCAGTTCGGGCTGACCTTGGCCTGCATCACCGTGCCACCCGGAATCTGGGTGATGGTGATCTGGCAGCGCTGGCCCAACGGCACCGTATCCGGACGCACCCACTGCGACAGCACCTTGGCCTGGATCGCGGCAGCGTACTTGGCCGATAGATCGTCGCTGTTACCGCCACCACCGGCGGCTGGCTGGGATGCACCGCTGGAACCGGCGGCGGCACTGCCGGCAGCATTGCGCGCGGCGGCGACCTCGCGCAGCTTCCGCTCGGCCAGCTTGGCTTCCTTCTCGGCCTGCTCGCGGCGGGCACGGATCTCGGCGATCTTCTTCTGCTTCTCGGCCTCGGCCTTGTCAGCCGCGACGCGCTCCTGCTCGGCCTGCTTCTTCTTCTCGTCCGCTTCCTGCTGCTTGGCCAGGCGCAGCTTCTGCTCCGCTTCTTCCTGGCGCTTGCGTTCGGTCAGGTCGATCTGCTCCTGGCGGCGCTTGGCTTCCTGTTCCTGCTTGGCCTTCTCCTGCGAGATGGCCAGTGCGCTCACCGCTTCCTGGTCCTTGGTGTCCGGCTGCGCGACGCGCTCCTGCGCCTGTTGCTGCTGGGGCGTGGGCGCGTCCTGCGGGCGCGGCTCGGGAATCGGCTGCGGCGGCGGAATGGTGTCTTCCGGCACCGGAACCGGCTCGGCCACCGGCGGCGGCAGGTCTTCCAGCTTTTCCGACTGGCGCAGGGCCTGGCGCGCGGCGGACGCCTCAGACGCGGACAGCGCCAGGCTGGCCTCCACCGAAGGGTCACCGGCGGCGGCATCGGTGTTGCGCTCGGGTGACCAGAACCAGGCCACGATGAAGACCAGCGCGACCAGCAGGTGCACCAGCAGTGCCAGTGCCAGGGGCAGGCCCCAGCCGGGTTCGCGCTGATGCGAAGGTGGCAGGGCGTCAGCGTGCATCGGTGGCCAGGCCTACCTTGTCTACCTTGGCGCGCTTGATCACATCCATCGCGGCGATGACCTTCTCATAGGCCACGGCACGGTCGGCGGCGACGATCACGCGCACGCCCTTGTCCTGGGCGGCAATGCCAGCCAAGCGGCCTTCCAGTTCCTCGGCCGACACGGCGGCCGGTTCCTTGGCGTCGGGCAGCTTCAGGCTGAGCTGGCCGTCCTGGCGCACCGAGACGATCACCGGGTCCTGCTTGCTTTCCAGCGCCTTGGCGTTGGATTGCGGCAGGTCGACGTCGAAGCTCAGGGTGAGCAGCGGCGCGGTGACCATGAAGATGATCAGCAGCACCAGCATGACGTCGATGTAGGGGACGACGTTGATTTCCGATTTCAGCTTGCGGCGCTTTCGGCGGCCGATGGCAGCGGACATGGCTTGGACTCCCGGGTCAGGCGCTTACTCGTCGCCAGCGCTCTGGCGCTGCAGGATGGAGCTGAACTCTTCGGCAAAGGTCTCGAACCGCACCGACATGCGCTCTACGCGGGTGGTGAAGCGGTTGTAGGCCCACACTGCCGGGATCGCCACGAACAGGCCGATGGCGGTGGCGAACAGCGCTTCGGAGATGCCCGGCGCGACGGCGGCGATACCGGCCTGCGCACCGCTGCTGATCATGTCGTGCATGGTCACCATGATGCCGAACACGGTACCGACCAGGCCCACGTACGGGGCGGTCGAGCCGATATTGGCCAGCAGTTCCAGGTTGCGCTCAAGCTGGTCCACTTCGCGGGTGTAGGTGGTACGCATGGCACGCTGCGCGCCTTCCAGCTGCGCACGGCCGTCCAGGCGGCGCTTGTCGCGCAGGCGGGTGTACTCGCGGAAACCGGCTTCGAAGATGGCTTCCAGGCCGGTCACGCTGCGGCTGCGGTCGGTGGCGGCGCTGTACAGCTTGCCCAGGTCGGCGCCGGACCAGAAGCGGTTCTCGAACTCGTCGGCTTCGCGGGTGGCCTGCTTGAACACGCGTGCCTTGCGGAAAATGATCACCCAGCTGACGAACGAGCCGACCAGCAGGAGCAGCACGATGATCTTCACCGGCAGGCTGGCCTTGGCCATCAGTTCGAGGTAGTTGATGCCGCCGCCGGTGGTGGCCTGGGCAAGGGTCTGTGTCGCGGCGTTGCTGACGTCGGCCGGCAGTGCCTCGGTGACCGTGGCCTGCAGGGCCAGGAGCGTTGCGATCATCCGTTGTTCCTCAGTGTTCGGATTCGGGGTGGAGGTGGGGTTGCAGCACGGCAAGGACGGCCTCGTCCATGCCACGCGGGCGGAAACTGGCCGCGTCCAGTGCGGCGATGCGGACCTGGGCCGACAGCAGCAATTCGCCGTCGCGCAGGATCTGCTGGTCGAAGACCATGCTGGCCTTCTTCAGCTGGACCAGACGGGCGCTCACCTGCAGGGTGTCATCCAGCCGTGCCGGCCTGATGAAATCCATCTGCATCGAGCGCACCGCGAAGACCATCCCATGCTCGGCGCGCATGCGCTCCTGGCCGTAGCCGAGCGCACGCATCCATTCGGTCCGGGCCCGTTCCATGAAGGCCACGTAGCGGGCGTGGTAGACCACGCCGCCTGCATCGGTATCTTCCCAGTAAATGCGTGTCGGCCAACTGAATAGTGGCTCAACCAACATCGGGAACCTCCGCGAACAGGTCCTGCGGCGGGTTCTTCGGCTTCAGGCCCATGTGCCGGTAAGCCTTGTGGGTGGCCATGCGACCACGCGCGGTACGCACCAGGAAGCCCTGCTGGATCAGATAGGGCTCGACCACGTCTTCCAGCGTGCCACGCTCCTCGGACAGGGCCGCGGCCAGCGATTCGATGCCGACCGGGCCGCCATCGAAGTAGTCGACCATGGTCCTGAGCAGGCGCCGGTCGAGCTCATCAAAGCCCTCCGGGTCGACCTTCAGCATCTGCATCGCAGCCTGTGCCACGGCCTCGTCGATGTGGCCGCCCGCCTTTACCTGCGCGTAGTCGCGCACGCGGCGCAGCAGGCGGTTGGCGATACGCGGGGTGCCACGCGCGCGGCGCGCGATCTCCCCTGCCCCATCGGCGGTGCAGTCGATGGCCAGGATCGCCGCCGAACGGCGCACGATGCGGGTCAGCTCTTCGACGCTGTAGAACTCCAGCCGCTGGACGATGCCGAAGCGGTCACGCAGCGGTGCGGTCAACAGGCCGGCACGGGTGGTGGCACCGATCAGGGTGAACGGCGGCAGGTCGATCTTGATCGAGCGGGCAGCGGGGCCCTCGCCGATCATGATGTCGATCTGGAAATCTTCCATCGCCGGGTACAGCACTTCCTCCACCACCGGCGACAGGCGATGGATCTCGTCGATGAAAAGCACGTCGTGCGGCTGCAGGTTGGTCAGCAGCGCAGCCAGGTCGCCAGCCTTCTCGATCACCGGGCCGGAGGTCACGCGCAGGGCCACGCCCAGTTCGTTGGCAATGACGTGGCTGAGCGTGGTCTTGCCCAGGCCGGGCGGCCCGAAGATCAGCACGTGGTCGAGCGCGTCGCCGCGCCCCTTGGCCGCTTCGATGTAGATCTCCATCTGCTCGCGCACCGGGGCCTGGCCGAGATAGTCGGCCAGGCGCTTGGGGCGGATGCTGGCGTCGGCGGCGTCATCCTCGCGGGTGGCGCCGGCGCCGATGATGCGGTCGTCGGTCATGTGCTGATTATGCGGCAAAAGCGGGGTGATTCGGCCGGGCTGCGCCCGGCACCCGCAGAGGCAACGGCAACATCCAGAGCAACAGCCGAAGCGGGCTTCCTGGGGGATGGCGGGGTGGGTCCGGTTGCGGGGGACGCCGTAAATACGTCCATGTAGGCTCGGTCGCGCCATCCATGGCGCTCACGCCCCCGCAACCGGACCCACCCCGCCTTCGACAGTTTCCTGCGGTCTGTCGGAACGGCGTTCTGCTTTGGTGGGGGCCGACCGTTGGTCGGCACGGTAGATCCACGCCATGCGTGGACGGATCTCTGGAGGAATCGACGGTGGAGATTAAATCTCCACCTGCGCGCCGAGTTCCACCAGCCGGTTACCCGGAATCCGGAAGAAGCCGGTCGCCGGCGCGGCATTCCGGTGCATCAGCGCGAACAGCTTGTCGCGCCAGATCGGCATGCCGCGGTTGGCGGTGGCCACGATGGTCTCGCGGCTGGCGAAGAAGGTGGTGTCCATCGGGTCGAAGTAGATGCCGCCGTGGTCGCACGAGCGCATCAGCGCCAGTGGGACGTCCGGGGTCTCCATGAAGCCGAAGCGCACATAGACCCGGTAGAACTCGTCGCCCACCGATTCGATCTTCAGCCGCTGCCCTTCCATCGCATACGGGATCGGCAGGGTTTCCACATGCAGGAACACGTTGCGTTCGTGCAGCACTTTGTTGTGCTTGAGGTTGTGCATCAGTGCGTGCGGGGCCACGGTCGGATCCGCAGTGAGGAACACGGCGGTGCCCGGCACGCGTACCGGCGGCGCCAGCATCAGGCCCGGCAGGAAGGTATCCAGGCGGATGCCGTCCTTGCGGATCTCATCGCGCAGCAGCTCGCGGCCCCGGCGCCAGGTACGCATCATGGTGAACAGGAAGATGCCCAGCACTACCGGGAACCAGGCGCCCTGCAGCAGCTTGGCGCCGTTGGCGATGACAAAGCCGAGGTCGATGATGAAGAACACCACGCACAGGGGCAGCAGCCAGGCGCGTGCCTTCGGCCACAACGAGCGGGCCACCAGGGCCAGCAGCAGGGTATCGATCAGCATGGTGGCCGACACCGAGATGCCGTAGGCCACCGCCAGGTTGGACGAGCTGCGGAAGGCCAGCACCAGGCCGATCACCATCACCGCGATGCCCCAGTTGATGCCCGGGATGTAGATCTGGCCGATGGTGTCGTGCGAGGTGTGCTTGATGCGCATGCGCGGGATGTAGCCCAGCTGCATCGCCTGACGCGAGACCGAGAACGCACCGGTGATGACCGACTGCGAGGCAATCACCGCCGCCATGGTGGCCAGGATGATCATCGGGTACAGCGCCCACGACGGCACTGCCTCAAAGAACGGGTTCTTCAGCGCCTCGGGATGGTTGAGCACCAGTGCGCCCTGCCCCAGGTAGTTCAGCACCAGGCACGGCAGCACGAAGAAGTACCAGGCATGGCGGATCGGCTTGGCACCGAAGTGGCCCATGTCGGCGTACAGCGCTTCGCCGCCGGTCACCGCCAGTACCACCGCACCGAGGATGAAGATGCCGTGCCAGCTGTGCTCCATGAAGAAGCGGATCGCCCACCACGGGTTGAAGGCTTTCAGCACTTCCGGCGCATCCACGATGTTGTAGATGCCGATCGCCGCCAGCGAAATGAACCAGACCGACGTGATCGGGCCGAACGCCTTGCCGATCTTCTCGGTGCCGAAGCGCTGCGCCGCGAACACCATCAGCAGCACCACCACCGTGATCGGCACGATGAAGGCATGCAGGCCGGGCGCGGCCACCTCCAGGCCTTCGACCGCGCCAAGCACCGAGATCGCCGGGGTGATCACGCCGTCGCCGAAGAACAGCGAGGCGCCGAAGATGCCAAGGATGCCCACCACGTAGGCCGAGCGCGACCCGTTGCGCAGCGTGCGCTGGGTCAGCGCCATCAGCGCCATGATGCCGCCCTCGCCGTCATTGTCGGCGCGCATGATGATGGTCACGTACTTCAGCGTGACCACGATGTTCAGTGCCCAGAACGCCAGCGAGAGCACGCCCAGTACCGTGTCGTGGTCGCTGTTGAGCCCGTAGTGCGGCGAGAACGCCTCCTTCAGGGTGTACAGCGGGCTGGTACCGATATCACCGAAGACCACGCCGATCGCACCGATGATCAGCGCCAGGCCTCCGGCGGGAGGAGCGTGACCGTGGCCGCCGGGGGCAGCTGCGTGCGGGGTTTGACTGCTGGACATGGGACTCCTGGCGAGGCTCAGGCGGTTCGTTGAGAGAAAGGAAGCCGACTCAGCGCAGCGCGGACTGCAGCGCCTTGCGGATCACGGTGGCCACTTCATCGCCTTCAGTGAAGGCGTCGCGGGCCATGCGGGCCGCTTCAGCAGGCTTGTAGCCCAGCTGCTGCAGCGCCACGGTGGCATCGGAAAGCGGGTCGGCCGCGGCCGGGCCGCTGCCGGTGGGCAGCGCGCCGCCGGCACCGAACTGGGCGGCGCGGTCGCGCAGTTCCAGCACCATTCGCTCGGCTGTCTTCTTGCCGATGCCCGGAATGCGGGTCAGCGCGGTGATGTCACCGGCCTGGACCATGCGCGCGAATTCCTCGACGGTGACCCCGGACAGCACGGCCAGCGCGATCTTCGCGCCGATGCCACTGACCTTCTGCACGTCGCGGAACAGCCGCCGTTCGCCCTCGCGCAGGAAGCCGTACAGCGAGACGCTGTCTTCCTTCTGCGCGTAATGGGTGTACAGGGTGACCTCGCGGCCGAGTTCGGGCAGGTCATAGAAGGTGCTCATCGGCGCCTCCAGCTCGTAGCCCACTCCGTTCACGTCCACCACCAGCCACGGCGGCGCCTTGTAGGCGACGATGCCGCGCAGTCGACCGATCATTGCGTGCAGCTCCTCATTTGCGGCCCCACGCCTGGCGGGCACTGAGCCCCAGGCGGTTGGCCGTTGCCCTTACGTGGGCATGGGTGATCGCCACCGCCAACGCGTCGGCCGCGTCGGCCTGCAGCTTGGTTTTCAGGTTGAGCATGAGCCCGACCATGTGTTGAACCTGTTGCTTTTCGGCACCACCACGACCGACCACCGCCAGCTTGATCTCGCTGGCGGCATATTCATGCACCGGCAGGTCACGCAGCACAACGGCGGAAATCGCCGCGCCCCGGGCCTGGCCCAGCTTCAGCGCCGAATCGGGGTTGCGGGCCATGAACACGCGTTCGATGGCCACTTCCTGCGGCTGGAACTCGCGGCACAGGTCGGCCAGGCCGAGCACCAGCAGCTTCATGCGCTGCGGGAAATCGTCCGCGCCCAGCAGCACCAGCGGCTGGTGGTGCACGTAGGTGACGCGCCCGGCGGCGTCGACATCGATGATGCCGACCCCGGTCCGCTGTGAACCGGGGTCGATGCCGAGGATGCGGGTCATGCTGCGCTCCTGGCAGGGTGGAACGGGGTGCGCTGGCAGGCGTATGGGCTCATGACTGTCCGCGGTGACCGTTCAACGGCCCGCGCCCAGGCCGTCGAGGACGGCTCAGGCGTAGGCGTCGGCGCCCAGTTCGGCGTTGGAGTACACGTCCTGCACGTCGTCCAGATCTTCCAGCATGTCCAGCAGCTTCTTGACCTGCAGGGCGACCTCGCCCTCGACCTTGATGTCGTTGTCCGCGCGGAACGTGATTTCCGCGTGATCGGCGACATGGCCGGCGGCGGTCATCGCGTCCTTGACCGCGTTGAAGGCGTCAGAGCTGGTGACCACGTCGATCGAGCCGTCGTCCGGATAGACCACGATGTCATCGGCGCCGGCCTCGATGGCGGCTTCGGTGATGGCCTCCTCGTCGGCGCCCGGGGCGAAGCTGAGCACGCCCAGGCGCTTGAACATGAAGGCCACCGAGCCTTCGGTGCCCATGTTGCCGCCGCACTTGCTGAACGCATGGCGGACATCGGCCACGGTGCGCACGCGGTTGTCGGTCAGGCAGTCGACGATCACGGCCACGCCACCGGGGGCGTAGCCCTCGTAGCGGACTTCCTCGTAATCGACGCCTTCCAGTTCACCGGTGGCCTTCTTGATGGCGCGCTCGATCACGTCCTTGGACATGTTCACGGCCAGGCCCTTGTCCACCGCCACGCGCAGGCGCGGGTTGTTGTTGGGGTCGCCTCCACCGCCGCGCGCGGCGACGCCGATCTCGCGGATGATCTTGGTGAAAATCTTGCCGCGCTTCGCGTCGGACGCGTTCTTGCGGGCTTCGATGGAGGGGCCTCTACCCATGGGTGCTACCGTCTGGCTGCTTCAGGATCAAGGCGCGGATTCTACCTGATCGGGCGCTGCAACCGTGTCTAGGCCCGATGGATGCCGCTGCGCTCGCCGGGCATGGCCCGGCGCTACCGCTGGCGATCTGGTGGTGCTTTTCCCGGTAGCGCCGGGCCATGCCCGGCGAAGAGCGTGCGAACCAACGGTTCGCACCCACCCTGGCAGGCCGTTCGCTCCCACCAACTTACGCGGCGGCGGCGTCGCGGCTGTGGTCGAAACGGCCATGGCGCAGGAAATGCGCGGTCTGCCGCGCGGCGTCGGGCGATACCACCAGGCCGCTGTGGCTGGTGCGCACCACGCAATGGTCGGCCAGCCCCGGCAGGCGGGTCTCGGCCAGTGCCACGGTGCCGTCGGAGGCATCGTCGATGGCACCCAGCAGGCTGCCCAGCCCATGCGGTACCGAGCCGGCGATCAGGCCAACCTCCGCCCGGCCCTGCCAGTCCGGCAGGCCATCGAGCAGCAGCTCGCTGCTGCGGCCCAGCGCCAGGCCCCAGCCGTGCTCGGACAACGAGCGTGCGGTACCACTGCCGCGCAGCGGCGAACCCAGGCAGACCACGCGCTGCACCGGCAGCTGCGGATTGCGCCGCAGCGCTTCCAGCGCCAGCAGCCCGCCCAGGCTGTGGCCGACCAAACTCAGCGGGCCGGCGTCGGCGAGCCGCTCCAGCAGCTGCGGTACGGCCACGTCCGGGCCACCGAACACCGAGGAATAACCAAACGCGTGCACCTGGAAGCCGCGCGCGCGCAGGCGCCAGGCCAGCGGCCCGACCCAGGCGCGGGCATTCCAGATGCCATGCAGCAGCAATACGGGGGGAGTCATGCAAACAGCCTGGCGGTCAGCGGGGCAGGAACGTACGGTGATTGAACACGCGCGCGCAGCAAGCGGCAGTGAACATCAGGCCGCGCGCGGTGCGCGGCGCAGGATGAATTCGAGATCGTTCGTGTCGCCCACCGGGAACAGGTATTCGCCGGCCTTCTCGAAACCGTAGCGGGCGTAGAAGCGCTGTGCGCCGAAGTTCTCCGACCACACGCCCAACCACAGGGTGCGCGGGCCCTCGTGTTCCAGCCAGGCCAGCGCGGTTTCCAGCAGGCGGCTGCCCCAGCCGCAGCTCTGCTGCGTCTTGATCAGGTACAGGCGCTTGAGTTCGCCGTCACCGGCCTTCACGTCCGGGTGCGGCAGGCCGCAGGGGCCGGCGGCGGCATGGCCGACCGCCTCCCCATCCAGTTCCAGCAGCCACACCGCGTAATCGGGGTGGGCCAGGATCACGCGCTGGCGCTCGACCGCGTAGGCCTCCTCCAGGAAGGCCTGCAGGTCCTGCGGCGGGTACAGATGGCCGAAGGTTTCAGTGAACGTGCGGGCGGCCAGCGCCGACAGGGTCGGCGCGTCGTCCACAGTGGCGCGGCGGATCGAATACATGAAGGAAGTTGACGCCAGGGCGAAGCAGGGGTCAAGCCTTTTCAGGCGACTCCGCTTCTTCTTCCCCGTCCTCTTCCTCGTACTCCTCTTCGTCCTCTTCTTCCTCGCCTTCCTCGTCCTCGTCGTACTCTTCCTCTTCGTCGTCCTCGTAATCCTCGACGCCGAAGTCTTCACCGTCCCAACGGCCTTCGCCGTCGGCGACGAAGGTCAGGGCCATCGCCGCCGGGTTGGTTCCGACGCGGACCAGCCAACCACCGAACACCCGTGCACGCTCGGTGACCAGGTTGGCCTCGGAGCCTTCATTGCCCAGCTTTTCCCACTCCAGCGAAAACGCAAACTCGGTCATTGCCTGGATCTCCTGATCAGTTGGTCTTGGGGCGAACCTGGATGTGCACTTCGGCCAGCTGCGCGTCGACGATCGGCGACGGCGCGTCGGTCATCAGATCCTGTGCACCGGTAGTCTTCGGGAACGGGATGACGTCGCGGATCGATTCGGTGCCGGCCATCAGCGCGGCGATGCGGTCGATGCCGAAGGCGATGCCACCGTGCGGCGGCGCGCCGTAGTTCAGCGCGTCGAGCAGGAAGCCGAACTTGGCGCGGGCCTCTTCGGCACCGATGCCGAGCAGCTCGAACACCGCGCTCTGCATGTCCGGACGGTGGATACGGATCGAACCACCGCCGATCTCATTGCCGTTGAGCACCATGTCGTAGCCGCGCGAAACGGCGGTACGGGCGTTGGCGCGCAGGTCGGCGATGTCGTCCACGGCCGGTGCGGTGAAGGGGTGATGCAGGGCGACGTAACGCTGTTCTTCCTCGTCCCATTCGAACATCGGGAAGTCGGTGACCCACAGCGGCGCCCAGCCGTCGGCGACCAGGCCGAAGTCCTTGCCGGCCTTCAGGCGCAGCGCGCCCATGAAGTCGGAGACCTTGTTGTAGCCACCGGCACCGAAGAACACGATGTCGCCGTTGCCGGCGCCAACATGGGCCACCAGCGCAGCGAAGGAGGCCTCGCTGAAGAACTTCTGGATCGGCGAGCTGATTTCGCCGTTGTCGGCGATCTTGATGTAGGCCAGGCCCTTGGCGCCGTACTTGGCGGCGTGCGCGGCGTACTCGTCGATCTGCTTGCGGCTCAGCGCTGCGCCGCCCGGGATCCGCAGCGCGGCGACGCGGCCTTCGGCATCGTTGGCCGGGCCGGTGAACACTGCGAACTCGCTGTCCTTGACCAGTTCAGCCACGTCGACCAGCTCCAGCGCGATGCGCAGGTCCGGCTTGTCCGAACCGTAGCGACGCATCGCCTCGGCCCAGGTCATGCGCGGGAAGCTGGCGTCCAGCTGGACGTCGACCACTTCCTTGAAGATGGCGCGGATCATGTCTTCGACGAAGTCCTGCACGTCGCGCTCGCGCACGAAGGCGAATTCCATGTCCAGCTGGGTGAACTCCAGCTGGCGGTCGGCACGCAGTGCTTCATCGCGGAAGCAGCGCGCGATCTGGTAGTAACGGTCGAAGCCGGCCACCATCAGGATCTGCTTGAACAGCTGCGGGCTCTGCGGCAGGGCATAGAACTCGCCCGGGTGCATGCGCGCCGGCACCAGGAAGTCGCGCGCGCCTTCCGGGGTGGCCTTGGTCAGGATCGGGGTCTCGATGTCCTGGAAGCCCTTCTCGTCCAGGTGGCGGCGCAGGGCCTGCACCAGCTTGATGCGGGTGCGCTGCATGCGCTGCATTTCCGGACGGCGCAGGTCCAGGTAGCGGTACTTCAGGCGGGTTTCCTCGCCCGGGTTCTCGTGCGCGTGGAACGGCAGCGGCGCGGCCTTGTTCAGCACGGTGATGGCGGTGGCGATCACTTCCACCTTGCCGGTGCGCATCTTGTCGTTCACCGCGTGGCGTGCACGCACCACGCCTTCCACCTGCAGCACATCCTCATAGCCCAGCGACGCGGCCACGGCGAACACGTCGGCGTTGTCGACTTCCACGGTCACCTGCACGATGCCTTCATGATCGCGGAGATCGATGAAGCAGACGCCGCCCTGGTTACGGGCCACGTCGGTCCAGCCGGCGAGGGTGACAGTCTGGCCAATCAGGGTCTCATCGACCAGGCCGCAGAAGTGGGTACGCATGGGGGGAAGCTCCGCTGGAGAACGCCGGCACCGGATGGGGGCCGGAAAGCCTCGTATTCTGCGGCCGAGGCCCCGGCCGGGGCAAATCCGGCCAGTCACACCGGCTTGATCGCCTCCCTCCCTATAGTCGGGCACCTACCACCGTATGGGATGCCGCCATGAAACCGCTGTCCCTGGCCAGCCTGGCCGTAACCCTCAGCCTGGGTGCGCTGGGCACCCTGGCCCTGCCCACCCCTTCCGCGCATGCGCAGAGCGGCGTGGTCCGCTGCGAAAGCCAGAACAACCGCGAACGGGTCTGCAACACCGGTTGGCGCAATGCGCAGCTGGTCCGCCAGCTGTCCGGCAGCGCCTGCGACGAAGGCCGCACCTGGGGCAGCCGTAACGGCAGCATCTGGGTCAGCAACGGCTGCCGCGCGGAGTTCGTCGAGGCCCGTGGCGGCTGGGGCGGCGGCAACGGGGGCGGCTGGGGCGGCAACAACGGCCGGCCCGGCGAGACCATCCGCTGCGAGAGTCAGAACAACCGCGAGCGCAGCTGCCCGGTCGGCTGGCGCAATGCCCGCCTGGTCCGCCAGCTGTCCGGCAGCCCTTGCGACGAGGGCCGTACCTGGGGCGTGCGCAATGGCGCGGTGTGGGTCAGCAACGGCTGCCGTGCCGAATTCGCCGAGGCCCGCGGCTGGGGCGGCGGCGGCTGGGGCGGCGGCAACAGCAACTATTCCGTCACCTGCAGCAGCAACAACAACCGCTCGCAGACCTGCGACTGGGATGAGCGCCAGGGCCGGCCGGTGCTGCAGCAGCAGTTGTCGGGCAGCGCCTGCCAGGAAGGCCGCAGCTGGGGTTACTCGCGTGGCCAGGTGTGGGTGAGCAACGGCTGCCGGGCGCGCTTCGGCACGCGGTGAGGGGTAGCGCCGGGCCATGCCCGGCGAGCGCAGTGGCGCGGTCAACTGCAGAAAACCCGCCGGGCACGGCCCGGCGCTACCGGGCTGGCTGCGCGGCCTCATCACCCCAAGGTGGCGGTGGCAGGTCGACCGGCTTGCTCAGGTCGAACTGCACGCGGAAGCGGCGGCCGTCCGGGCGCGTCAGTTCGTAGACGAACGTCTGGTCCGGATCGATCTCCATCGCCCAGGTGTTGTGGGTCGACGCCAGCATGTCGGCGCGGCGGAACATCGCCACCGAATCGGCATCGGCCGGGAACTGCTGGCGCTCGGCGGTACCGGGCGGCGTGCTGTCGCCACCGTAGAGGGTGATCGCGTCGGGGCTGCCATCTTCGTGGCGGTGGTCGTGCTTCAGCCGCAGCCCGTTCGGCGTGCGGGTCAGCACCCAGGTCCGCGAGTGGTCATCACCCACGTGGAACGGGATGCGCAGCTCATGCGCCGGGTCGGCGCAGCCACGCACATGCATGACCAGGCGCTGCCCGGCGAACGGATCCTTGCCGGTCGGTCCCGGCGTGTCCTCCACCACCTTGCCGGCGTAGGCCTGGCCGCAATGTGCAGCGATGGCGGCCATGAAGGCGTCGGCCGGTGCGGTCGCCAGATCATGGGCGACCGTATCGGAGCGCTGCGTGCACGCAGCGAGGCTGAGCAGGAGGGCGGCGGTAGTGGCAACGGCAATCGATCTCATGCCCCAACCCTAACGGCCATGGACGATGGGCGCAAACCGCGCGCCAGTCCTGCTCAGCGCTCGGCAGACGGTGCTGTCGGCAGTGCTTCGGTCGCCGCCACCGGTGCGGCCTCGCCCTGACCGGCCGGCTCCTGCTCCACCGGATCAACGTCAAACGGGGTACGGAACACCAGCGAAGGCA
The DNA here is from genome assembly GCF_054083135.1 of Stenotrophomonas maltophilia group sp. LNF247. Classification (NCBI taxonomy): domain Bacteria; kingdom Pseudomonadati; phylum Pseudomonadota; class Gammaproteobacteria; order Lysobacterales; family Lysobacteraceae; genus Stenotrophomonas; species Stenotrophomonas maltophilia group sp. LNF247. The sequence continues at coordinate 23,985 of NZ_JBSRQL010000012.1, read as the reverse complement.
GCAGCGTAGTCAGCGCCGCGTACAGCAACAGCGCACCGAACAGCACCGCCGGGATCTGGAAGCGCTCGCGCATGATCGCCGCCAGCACCAGGGTGAAGATCAGCGTCGGTGCCAGCGCCAGCGAGACCCGCAGGCTGCTGCGGAAGCTCTCGCCGAACATCACCCGGCGCTGCAGCCAGACCACGCCGATGCGCAGCGGCAGCACCACCAGGGTGATCACGATGCCCAGCCCCAGCGCCTCGAAGCTGAGCGCTTCGCTGGGAACTTTGGTGCCGGCGTTGAAGAAGTAGAACGGCACGAAGAACGAGGCGAACAAGCGCAGCGCGTGCAGGTTCTCGTGCGAGGCCAGCAGCGGCATGCGCTGGTGCAGCAGGCGCGCGACCAGGCCGGCGATGAACGCGCCAACCAGGTAGTACACGCCCAGCAGGTAGGTGATGTAGGCCGCGACCATGCCGACCATCACCAGCAGCGAGAACTCCGAGCCGGGCGCATGCGGTGCCACCCAGCGACCCAGCGCGATGAACAGCAACGGCAGGCCGACCATCATCGCCAGCAGCGCCAGGCTGGACAGCGCCATATGCCCCGGATCGCCGGCCTGCAGCACGATGAACAACGCCGCCAGCGCCAGCAGTTCGCCGGCGATGGCCTTGCTGGTCACCCAGAACCGCTCGTCCTCGCTCAGGCCCAGCCGCGACAGCGAATCCATGATGAAGCCCGTGGACGGCGTCAGCAGCGCCAGCGCCAACAGGCCAGCGGCCTGCCACGGCAGCCCCGCATAGCGCCAAGCCAGCCAGCCCACGCCGAACAGCGTGCCGGTACGGATCACCAGGTGCGCCAGCAGCGGCCACATGCCACGGCGCAGCGCCTGCAGGTCCACTTCCAGGCCGGCGAACAGGAACAGCGAGGAAATGCCCAGGGTGGCCAGCAGTCCGATCACCGCATCATGTGCCTGATCCCCCAGCCAGAGCATGCCGATGATGCCGAACAGCAGGCAGGTCAGTGGTGCGGGCAGGCTGAAGCGCTGCAGCGCGCGCGGGATCACCAGCAGCGCGAAGATCAGCAGCAGGTAGATCAACTCATGGCTCATCGGGGTCTTCCGTGGGGTTCGAACGCGCGCAGGATGCGCGCGCCGAACCGATCCGGCAACCCACGTTTGAATGACCCCGGTTACCTCATCCGATCAACCGGTCGGCAATCCGCCCCACCTGTGCCAGCACGCTAGCGCGTTGCTCGTAGCTGATCCCGCCCGCCTGCAGATAAGCCGTCAACACCCACGGGGCGCCTCCGGCTACAGGCCACAGCACGGCGATGTCGTTGCGCGCGTCTTCACCATTGCTGCCGGTCTTGTCACCCACGCGCCAACGCTTGCCCAGGCCCGCGCGCAGGCAGGCGTCGCCGGTTTCGTTGTCGATCAGCCAGTCGGCCAGCTGCTGCCGCGAAGCCGGTTGCAGTACCTCGCCCAACACCACGCGCTGCAGGGTCGCGGCCATCGCCGCCGGCGTGGTGGTGTCGCGCGGGTCGCCCTTGGCAAAGCTGTTTAGCTCCGGCTCCAGGCGGTCACTGCGGCTCACCGTATCGCCACTGGCGCGCAGGAACGCGGTCACTGCGGGCGGGCCACCGACCACGCCGAACAGCAGGTTGGCGGCGGTGTTGTCGCTGGTGATGATCGTGGCACGGCACAGATCGCGCACCGTCATGTCCTTGCCTGCATGGCGGCGGGTAACCGGTGCGTGCGAGAGCAGATCGGCCTCGCGCACCGGCACGCGGGTGTCCAGCAATGCCGGCGTGCGCTCGGCCTGGCTGAGCACGGTAGCCGCCAGCATGCTCTTGAAGGTGCTGCACATCGGGAAGCGCTCGTCCTGGCGATGACCGATGCGGCGACCGCTGGCAGTGTCCAGCAGGGTCACGCCGAGGCGTCCGGCGCAGGCCTTTTCCAGCGCGGCGAAGTCAGTGGCGGCGGTAATGGCGGCATCGGTGGGTGCGTTGGCGGTGGTCTTGCCCGCAGCACGTGCCAGCAGCGGCAGGGCAAGCGGGGAAGCCACGGCGGCACCACTGAACTGCAGGAATCGGCGACGGGCGAGCATACGGGTTCTCCTGGGGACCGCTCGATTATTGAAGCCGCTATCGGGGGCGACCAGCGCAAAAAATCAACAGGAGGCATGAAGTGAATTAATGCCTGACGCATTCAACCCCTTAATTTTCCGAAATCCATGGTTGAAGCGTTAGGATCAGACATCACTCCAGCTCACGACTGCGCGATGTTGCACCCTACCCTGCCCCTGAACGCGCTGCGCGCCTTCGAGGCCGCCGCCCGCCACCAGAACTTCACCCGTGCCGCGCTGGAGCTGTGTGTCAGCCAAGCCGCGCTGAGCCACCAGATTCGCGGGCTTGAGGACCGGCTCGGCATCCGCCTGTTCCATCGCCTGCCGCGCGGCGTGGCGCTCACCGAAGAAGGCGCGGCGCTGTATCCGGTGCTCAACGAATCGTTTGAACGCATCTCGGCCAGCATCGCGCGTTACACCGGCGGACCTGCGCGTGAAGTGCTGACCCTGGGCGTGGTCGGCACCTTCGCCACCGGCTGGCTGCTGCCACGGCTGGCCGCGTTCGAGGCAGCGCACCCGGACATCGAGCTGCGCCTGCAGACCCACAACAACCGCATCGACCTGGCCGGCGAAGGCCTGGACCTGGCCATCCGGTTTGGTGATGGCGACTGGCAGGGCCAGGCCTGCACGGCGATCCTCGACGCGCCGTTCGCGCCGCTGTGCGCGCCGGCACTGGCGCGGCGGCTGAAACAGCCGCGCGACCTGGGCACGCTGCCGCTGCTGCGCTCCTACCGCAGCGACGAATGGCCGCGCTGGTTGCAGGCGGCAGGAGTGAGTGGCGTGGAAGCCCGCGGGCCGGTGTTTGATTCGTCATTGACAGTGGCGATGGCCGCGGTCGGCGGCGCCGGCGTGGCGCTGCTGCCGCTGCGCATGTTCGAGCAGGAGCTGGCCGAAGGCCGCCTGCTGCAGCCGTTCGGCACCACACTGGAGCTGGGACGCTACTGGCTGACGCGGCTGCGCTCGCGTGCAGAGCGCGAGCCGGCAAAGCGGTTCCGCGAGTGGCTGCAGGCGCAGGGATGAAACGCAGGGGACGTGGGTAGCGCCGGGCCATGCCCGGCGGCTTTTGCGATCCGTTGCGCTCGCCGGGCATGGCCCGGCGCTACCGATGGCATCAGGACTCGAGCAGTTCCATCCAGGCGGCTTCGGCCTTTTCCAGCTGCGCGGCGGCGGTTTCGCGGTCACGGCCAAGTACCGCCATGCGCGTGGCATCGGCGTAGTTGGCCGGGTCGGCCAGCTGCCGGTCCAGCTCGGCCAGTGCACCCTCCAGCTCGGCCACCTTGGCCTCGGCCGCGGCCAGCTTGTGCGGGTTCACCGGCTTCTTCTGCACCACCTGCGCCACCGGGGCGGTCTTGACCACCACCGGCTCTTCCACCTGTTCCATGCGCGCCTTGGTGCCCTGCGCCTGCGGGCGGGTCCGCAGCCACGCGGCGTAGGCATCCAGGTCGCCATCGAACGGCTCGACCACGCCATCGGCCACGCGCCAGTAGGTATCGCAGACCAGGCCGATCAGATGGCGGTCGTGCGAGACCATCACGATCGCGCCTTCGAAGGTGGCCAATGCTTCGGCCAGCGCTTCGCGCATTTCCAGATCAAGGTGGTTGGTCGGTTCGTCCAGCAGCAGCACGTTCGGCTGCTGCCAGGCGATCAGCGCCAGCGCCAGGCGTGCGCGCTCGCCACCGGAGAAGCCATCGACCGGCTCGAACGCGCGGTCACCCGGGAAGTTCCACTTGCCGAGGAAGTCGCGGAACGACTGGTTCGGTGCGTCCGGGGCGATCTCGCGGAAGTGCTCCATCGGCGACTGGCCTTCGTGCAGCGACTCCACCGTGTGCTGGGCGAAGTAGCCGATCTTCAGGTCCGGGTGCGCCATGCGCTCGCCGACGATCGGCGCCAGTTCACCCACCAGGGTCTTCACCAGGGTGGTCTTGCCCGCACCGTTCGGGCCGAGCAGTCCGATGCGCTGGCCCGCTTCCAGGCCGAAGCCGACGTTGTGCAGGATCACCGCGTCCTTGCCGTAGCCGGCCTCGACGTGGTTCAGGCGGATCAGCGAGAACGGCAGCTTGGCCGGCGGCGCGAACTCGATACGGAACTCACGCTCGGCGCGCACCGCTTCGGTGCCGGCCAGCTTGGCCAGGCGCTTCATGCGGCTCTGCGCCTGCGCGGCCTTGCTGGCCTGCGCCTTGAAGCGGTCGATGAAACTCTGCAGGTGGGCACGCTCGGCCTGCTCCTTCTCGTGCGCGATCTGCTGCTGGCGCAGCTGTTCGGCGCGCTGGCGCTCGAAATCGGTGTAGCCGCCCGGGTAGAGCTTGGCGCCGCCGCCGTGCAGGTGCAGGGTGTGGGTGGCCACGTTGTCGAGGAACTCGCGGTCATGCGAGATCAGCAGCAGGGTGCCCGGGTACTTCAGCAGCCACTGTTCCAGCCAGTACACCGCGTCCAGATCGAGGTGGTTGGTCGGTTCGTCGAGCAGCAGCAGGTCGCTGGGCATCATCAGCGCGCGGGCCAGGTTCAGGCGCACGCGCCAGCCACCGGAGAACGAGGACACCGCGCGGTGGTGGGTCTCGGCCGGGAAACCAAGGCCGTGCAACAGCTTGCCGGCGCGCGCTTCGGCGTCGTAGGCGCCCATCTCGGCCATCTTCGTGTGTGCGTTGGCCACCGCCTCCCAGTCTTCGCGGGCGGTCGCCTCGGCCTCTTCGGCCAGCACCGCGGCCACCTCGGTATCGCCGCCCAGCACGAAGCTCAGCGCCGGGTCCGGCAGCGACGGGGTTTCCTGGGCCACGCTGGCGATACGGACCTTGCCGGGCAGGTCGACGTCACCCTTGTCGGCCTCCAGTTCGCCCTTCACCGCCGCGAACAGGCTGGATTTGCCAGCACCGTTGCGGCCGACCACGCCCACCCGGTAACCGGCGTGCAGGGTCAGGTCGACATTGGACAACAGCAGCCGCTCGCCGCGGCGCAAGGCGAAATTACGAAGGGAGATCATCGGGGAAGGGGTCCATATAACCGGATGGAATGTGCTGGTGAGCACTGTTCCTGCGACGCAATTCTAGCGTTAACGAATACTTGACGCGTCCCGGGATGCGCAGTGGCCGACGTTCCTCTCTCCCACGTCCTCGCCGCGCGCGTCCCGGGTCTCCTCCCCGCCGATGCCTGCCCGGGCTAAATGGTTGCTGCTGCAACGTTTTTTCCGATGACCGGCATTTGACAGGCACTGAATATCCCGTTAATTGCTGTATTGCGCACCGCAACAACCGCCGTCCGCCTCACCCCCGTGATGTCGATTCCGGTGCCGCCCCCGCCAACCGGAGCCCATCCCGATGACCCGCAAGACCAGCCTGATCGCCGCCGCCGTCGCTGTCGCACTCGGTGGCTCTCCGTTCGTCGCCGCCGCCCAGCAGGCCGGCACCGCCGCCAATACCCTGGACACCGTGATCGTCACCGGCACCCGCGTGGCCGACCGCACCGTCGCCGAATCGCAGTCGCCGATCGACATCATCACCCCTGAAGTGCTGCAGTCCACCGGCACCAGTGAGCTGGCCACCGCACTGTCGCGCGCCCTGCCCTCGCTGAACTTCCCGCGCCCGGCCTTGACCGACGGCACCAGTGGCGTGCGCCCGGCGCAGCTGCGCGGCCTGTCACCGGACCAGGTGCTGGTGCTGGTCAACGGCAAGCGCCGCCACACCTCGGCGATGATCAACGTCAACGGCAGCATCGGCCGTGGCTCGTCGGCGGTGGACATCAACGCGATCCCGATCGCCGCGATCGAGCGCGTGGAAGTGCTGCGCGACGGCGCGTCGGCGCAGTACGGCTCGGACGCCATCGCCGGCGTCATCAACATCGTGCTCAAGGGCAGCGGCCGTGGCGGCAGCCTGGCCGTGGACTACGGCCAGTACTCGGCCGGTGACGGCAACAAGTACCAGCTCTCCGGCGACACCGGCATCGAGTTCGGCAACGGCCACGGCCGGGTGCACGTGGCCGGCCAGATCAGCCAGCAGGACGAGAGCAACCGCGCCGGCCCGTACCGCGGCACCACGCCGAACACCGGCAACTTCCCCAGCATCGGCCAGAAGACCTTCATCGTCGGCGACCCGCGCGTGGATGCCACCGCCGCCTCGGCCAACGCCAGCTTCGACTTCAGCGACCACGTGACCGGCTACGCCAGCGCGCTGCTCAGCAACCGCGACATCACCTCGTTCGCGTTCTACCGTTCGCGCAACCACAGCGGGCAGAGCGCGCTGCTGGCGCAGACCTACCCGGACGGCTACGTGCCGGAGATCAACCAGTACTCCAAGGACCGCTCGCTGGTGGCCGGGGTCAAGGGCAACACCGACAACGGCTGGACCTGGGACCTGAGCCTGAACCACGGCGAGAACACCCTCGACTTCCACACCCGCAACAGCATCAACTACAGCCTCGGCGCCACCAGCCCGCGCTCGTTCTACGACGGCACGCTGAAGTACCAGCAGGACATCTTCAATGCCGACCTGACCAAGTCACTGGACTGGGGCCTGGCCTACCCGGTCACGCTGTCCTTCGGCGGTGAGTACCGCAAGGAGAAGTGGGACCAGAACCCGGGCGAACTGAACTCGTACACCGGCAGCGGCGCGCAGGGCTTCGCGGGCTTCACCCCGACCAATGAAGTGCATGCCGACCGCCACAACTACGCGGTCTATGCCGGCCTGGAAGCGGACCTGACCGAGAAGTTCTCGGCCGGCATCACCGGCCGCTACGAGGACTACTCGGACTTCGGCGACCGCTTCTCCGGCAAGCTGTCGGCGCGCTATGCATTCACCGACAAGGTCGCGCTGCGTGCCACCGCCTCCAGCGGTTTCCGCGCGCCCTCGCTGGCGCAGCAGGGCTACCAGGCGGTGACCAGCCAGTTCCTCAATGGCGTGTTCGTCGAGCGTGGCACCTTCCCGACCACCAGCCCGGCCGCGCAGGCGCTGGGCGCCTCGCCGTTGAAGGCCGAAACCTCCACCTCCTACAGCCTGGGCCTGGTGCTGCAGCCGGTGGACCGCCTGTACATCACCGTCGATGCGTACCAGATCGACATTGATGACCGCATCGCGCTGTCGTCCAGCATCACCACCAACGCCGCCACCAGCGCGCTGCTGGGCACCCTCGGCCTGCCGCAGGTGACCGCGTTCTCGTACTTCACCAACGGCCTGGATACGCGCACCCGCGGCGTCGACTTCGTGTCCAGCTATACGGTGCCGTTCAACGCCAGCAGCCTGGAGCTGACCGCCGCCTACAGCTACAACGACACCGAAGTGCGCCGTGTCGGCGGCACCCCAGCGGTGTTCGGCACGTTGGGCCTGACCCAGTCGCTGATCGGCCGTGATGAGATCGGTCGCATCGAGGACAGCTACCCGCGCGACAAGGCGATCCTGAGTGGCACCTGGCGTTCGGATCACTGGGAACTGGGCCTGGCCGCCACCCGCTACGGCAAGTTCACCGTGCGCAACTCGGCCACCGCGCTGCGCGACCAGACCTACGGCGATGCCTGGGTGGTGGATGCCTCGGCCAGCTACAAGCCGAGCAGCAACTGGACCCTGACCGTGGGCGCCGACAACCTGCTGGACAAGTACCCGGACCGCACCGAAGACCTGCAGAACTCCACCTTCGGCATGCTGCCCTACAGCAACTACTCGCCGTTCGGCTTCAACGGCGCGTATGTGTACGGGCGGATCAAGTACACCTGGTAAGGGGTAGTGCCGGCCGCTGGCCGGCAACTCCTAGCCACATCTCTCACACCCGCCGGAGTGATCCGGCGGGTGTTTTATTATGTGCTGCGGGCAAGATCAGCCGCGCGGCTGGCAATTGGACGTGCGATGACCTTCTACGATTACACGGACAGACTCGAGACAGTTGTCCAGACTGTCAAAATTCACGCTCACTTGAAGACCAGGCAGCGACCACCTCGCGCTGCCAAACGTTCCTTCATCAAGCCAACGACTGGCTCGTTGATCCATGCGCTCTTCGAGAATGGACGGCGGATCATCGAATTGAAGGCCGAATGGCAGCGGCCCAGCCCAGGCTCTTGAGTTTCCCAGTCGATCGCGGACGAAACTGATGCCGGTGCATACCGGATGGCTACCGGGCACGCCCTGCCTACTGTCAAAGTAAAGGATGAAGCCATGCTCGTCGGCTCTATCAACGACCTCGCTGCTCGCCTCCGCCATCAGACTCGCAAGACCAAGGTCCCGGAACGCGACTTGGAAATCGGGGTCATTGGTCGATCTGCCGAGGACAGCGAGCACCTGCTCCGCCGAAGGGTACTCGCGCGTTGCCGGTGCGCAAGCCAATGGATGCATGGGAATTCCCAAGCTGATATCAAAGATCCCACACGCTCCTGCCTGTTTGATGCATCCAGCCTGATACGTCAGACGGATGCGGTAGTCAGGCAACCACCACGCGTCACGCCTGCCGGCGTGCAAGCTGCCCCCAAAGCCCGCCGTGGCGAGCCTTTCGCGCGCTGTCGTCCTATCGTCCTCCCATTGCAGGCCAAACAGCAGGTCGCCTTCGTACCTGCGCATGACATCCGGAATGCCGGCCGTCACCGCAACGTTGGTGAAGATCAGCTCACCGCTCTTGCCGTGCGAAGCAATGGATCGCCCGTTCCAGTAGTTGCGCTCGCTGAAGGAGAACAGCATGCCCCGCGCGCTCACACGCACAATCGCCTCGTAAGGGCTTTTGGCAGGACGGGCCAGCTCTGGCCTTCGCCTGACGCCAAGCGACTGCAGCATCGTTGAGACGGCTGGGTCAGTGGCGCTTCTGCCAAACAGCGCCGTTATCGCCTGTAGGTCCATTCATTCCTCTTGTGGCAGCCCCAGGCTGACGCAGCGGACTCCCCTTTCACCGTCGTAGTCGACAGCCAGCTCCAGCTTTCCGAGCATCCATGCGTCGACATTGCCAGACAGACCAAACACCATTGGCGCCCCCAGATCGGCAGATGCGTCCGACCTGATCTGGTCCCTGGACATCAGGAAGTTCAGGCCGAAAGGCATCGGCCCTTCATACTGGGTGCCGGTGTCATTTCGCCAGCCCCAGAAGATCACGTCGGTGAGCATCCAGGGGCCATCATCGATGTCGTGATAGGCGGTCTCTGAGACCAGACCGGCATCCTTGAATTCAAGCTGCAGTCCAGCAGCGTCATCTGCCCAGATCCGGTGACCACTGACACCCAGGCGGTAATCATCCAGATTCTGAAGCTGGATTCCGATCCTGGAAAAGATGGTTTCGAGCTCCTTCGATTCCGAATCTCTACCGATCGCGGCGATGAACTCTTCAACGGTGGGATGATTCATGAAATTCCGCCTATCTGTATGGGCGAGATGCGCCTACGTAGCGCTTACGGATGATGATCGCTACGCTTGATGGGGATGCTCAACGAGATGCAGCGAATCGAGTCATCTGGACCAGAGAAATCAACCGCAAGCTCCAAGCCACTGACGCACCAGACATCCACCTCACCATCAAATCCCATTTCAACAGCATTCCCTGCACTCAACGCGGCGAGTCGCTCCCTTACATGCTGGCGCAGCATGGAAAAGCTCAGTCCACAGGGCAACGGGCCTGAGTAGGCAGGCTTCTGCTTCCTGACTTTGTTCTTCTTACTCACTCTCGCTCCCCAGAGCGCTACGCTCGTCAGTACCCAGGGCCCTTCGTCCAGGTCGTGGCAAGGAATGTCCACCAGCAGCCCGACGTCCTTGAATTCCAACTCCAGCGTATTTTCCTCGTCAGTCCAGAACCGCATTCCCGCCAACTTCAACGGATAGTGACGAAAGTCGCGCTCACCAATTTCCAGATCAAGGAGCAAGCGGGACAGGGGCGCCGAGCTTGTGTCTTGACCTATCGCCTGAATCACTACGCCAATGGCGGGAAGCTTCATGTGGTCGTTCGCCCATGCGGTCTGGAGAGAGCAGGCCCCTCTGATTGGTCAGCAGAACGGAGTAGCAGACACATGGTGACGTGTTCCGGACTCGAGGAACCCTCCGCCAGATTGCAAACTTCAGCCCCGTCGCCTGCGCCTCCCGGCCGGCCACCGGCCCTTGGATGCTGTCGCATCGACTGAAAATCTTGGCGCACAGGGGCAAAGGGTCCTGCGATGGCACCGCCGCGTATCGAACCCATCCCCTTCCCGTGCCTTTCTCGGGTGGCGTCGGCCTGCCTGCGGTTCACGGTCCAGAGCCACTGGCCACCCCAAATAGGTCCGATCCCGACAGCGCCACCCTCGATCGCGCCGCACACGCCAGGCCGGACGCCGACCACTGATGGCTCCGCCCACGCAACGATCCGATACGCTGGCCCGGTTTGCCGTATGTGGCCGCATCGGTGAAAATCGGGGCATTCCCCCGATTTCCTGCGAGTGCCGATGCACCATGACACCGACCTGATCAACATCGTGGCCGTTGGCCTGGGGCTCGCCTTCATCTTCGGCGCGCTGGCCAACAAGCTCCGCTTGTCTCCCCTGGTCGGTTACCTGGTTGCTGGCATCTGCGTAGGCCCGTTCACCCCCGGCTTCGTCGCCGACCAGGCGCTGGCCAACCAGCTGGCCGAACTGGGCGTGATGCTGCTGATGTTCGGCGTCGGCCTGCACTTCTCGCTGAAGGACCTGATGGCGGTCAAGGCCATCGCCATCCCCGGTGCCATCGGCCAGATCGCGGTGGCCACCCTGCTCGGCTGGGGCGTGGCCTCGCTGATGGGCTGGCCCGCCATCCATGGCGTCATCTTCGGTTTCTCGCTAGCCACCGCCAGTACCGTGGTGCTGCTGCGGGCGATGGAGGAACGCCGTCTGCTGGAGACCATGCGCGGCAAGATCGCGGTCGGCTGGCTGATCGTGGAAGACCTGGCCTGTGTGCTGGCACTGGTGATGATGCCGGTGATGGCCGGTGTGTTCGGCCCCGACGCGGCCAAGGAGTCGCACTCGCTCGGCAGCGTGCTGGCCGACATCGGCTGGACCTTCGTGCAGCTGGGCCTGTTCGTGGCGGTGATGCTGGTGGTCGGGCGCCGGGTCATCCCGTGGATCCTCGAACGTATCGCCGGTACCGGCTCGCGCGAGCTGTTCACTCTGTCCGTGCTGGCGATCGCGCTGGGCGTGGCGTTCGGCTCGGCGATGCTGTTCGGCGTCTCGTTCGCGCTGGGCGCGTTCTTCGCTGGCATGCTGCTCAACGAATCAGAACTGAGCCACAAGGCCGCGCATGATTCGCTGCCGCTGCGCGATGCGTTCGCGGTGTTGTTCTTTGTGTCGGTCGGCATGCTGTTCGACCCCAACATCATCGTGCAGCACCCGTGGCAGGTGCTGGCCACGGTGCTGATCATCATGTTCGGCAAGTCGGCCGCCGCGTTCTTCATCGTGCGTGCGTTCGGCCACCCGACCAGCACCGCGCTGACCATCTCGGCCAGCCTGGCGCAGATCGGCGAGTTCGCCTTCATCATCGCCGGCCTCGGCGTGGCGCTGCAGATCCTGCCGAAGGAAGGCCAGTCGCTGGTGCTGGCCGGTGCGCTGGTGTCGATCATGCTCAACCCACTGGTGTTCGGCCTGCTCGACCGTTGGCAGGCCAAGCAGGAGCAGTCCCCGCAGGCACCCGAGCCGCCTGAAGCCATCGGCCCGTCACGGGACCTGCATGACCACGCCATCGTGATCGGCTATGGCCGGGTCGGCAGCGAACTGGCGCAGGTGCTGAGCGACCGTGGCGTGCCGGTGCTGGTGATCGATGACAACAAAGAGCACGTCGAGCAGGCGCACGCCAAGGGCCTGGCAGCGATCCGTGGAAGCGCCGCCGCCGACCGGGTGCTGGCCGAGGCCCATCCGGAGCTGGCCAAGATCGCAGTGCTGGCGATCCCACAGCCGCTGGAAGCCGGCGAGGCACTGGCCAAGCTGCGTGCGATCAACCCGGACCTGACCCTGCTGGCGCGCGCGCACAGCGATGCGGAAGTGAAGCATCTGCTGGAACACGGTGCCGATGGCACGGTGATGGCCGAACGTGAGCTGGCTTACTCGCTGGCGGAGATGATCATGTCCACACCGCCGTACCGGAATCTGGGGCAGCACAGTATCCCGGTGGTGTGAGGGGTGTGGGTGCGGCAGGGCTTGCAGCCCTGCACCTGCCAAGGCAACAGCAAAGGCAAAGGCAAAAGCTGACTATCCGTGGGATGGCGGGGTGGGTCCGGTTGCAGGGGACGCCGTGAATCCGTCCATGGAGGCTCGGTCGCGCCATCCATGGCGCTCACGCCCCTGCAACCGGACCCACCCCGCCTTCGACAGATTCCTGCGATCTGTCGGAACGGCGTTCTGCTCTGGTAGGTGCCGCCCTGGGTCGACACGTCGGCGCATGGGTCAGATCCGTTTTCCACAGGAAAACGGATCTGACCCCGGAAACAAAAAAGATCCCCGGTCGACCCGCATCGACCGGGGATCTGGATCGCCACGTTGCCACGCCTTGGAGAGGCAGTTCCACCGTAGCGCATCGCGCCACCGGTGGTGATCGCCTGTGGCGATATGCACCAAGCGCGCGGCTATCAGGCGGCGGCCAGGGCCTGCTCCAGGTCGGCGCGCAGGTCGCCGATGTGCTCGATGCCGATCGACAGCCGCACGGTGTCTTCGCTGACGCCGGCCTTGGCCAGTTCCGCCGCATCCAACTGGCGGTGGGTGGTCGAGGCCGGATGGGTGGCCAGTGACTTCGCATCGCCCAGGTTGACCAGGCGGGTGAACAATTTCAGCGCGTCAAGGAAACGTGCGCCTGCCTCGCGCCCGCCCGGCAGGCCGAAGGTCAGCACGCCCGAGCCGTGCCCACCCAGATAGCGCTGCGCGGCGGCGTGCTCGGGGTCGTCGGCCAGTCCGGCGTAACGCACCCAGGCGACCTTGTCGTGCGCCTTCAGGAACTGCGCGACGGCCAGTGCATTGGCGTTGATGCGTTCCATGCGCAGGGCCAGGGTCTCGATGCCCTGCAGGATCAGGAACGCATTGAACGGCGACAACGCGGCACCGGTATTGCGCAGCGGGACCACCCGCGCGCGCCCGATGTAGGCCGCCGGCCCCAGTGCTTCGGTATAGACCACGCCGTGGTAACTGGGGTCGGGTTGGTTGAGGCGGGCGAAACGCTTCGGCTGCGCCGCCCAGTCGAAGCGGCCGGAGTCGATGATGGCACCGCCGAGGCTGGTGCCGTGGCCGCCCAGGTACTTGGTCAGCGAATGCACCACGATGTCGGCGCCGTGCTCGAATGGGCGCAGCAGGAACGGCGTGGCCACGGTGTTGTCGACGATCAGGGGCACGCCAGGGGCATGCGCGACCTCGGCGATGGCGGCGATGTCGGTGACGTTGCCACGCGGGTTGCCGATGGATTCGACGAACACCGCCTTGGTGCGCTCGTCGATCAGCGCGGCGAACGCAGAAGGATCAGCCGGATCAGCAAAGCGCGCCTGGATGCCGTACTGCGGCAGCGTGTGCGCCAGCAGGTTGAGGCTGCCGCCATACAGCGCGCTGGAGGCGACGATGTTGTCCCCGGCCTCTGCAATGGTCTGGATGGCATAGGTGATCGCGGCCTGCCCCGAGGCCAGCGCCAGCGCACCGATGCCGCCTTCCAGCGCAGCCAGGCGCTGCTCCAGTACGTCGGTGGTGGGGTTCATGATGCGGGTATAGATGTTGCCGGGCACCTTCAGGTCGAACAGGTCGGCGCCATGCTGGGTGTCATCGAAGGCATACGCCACCGTCTGGTAGATCGGCACCGCCACCGCGCGGGTGGTCGGGTCGGGACGGTAGCCGCCGTGCACGGCCAGGGTTTCCAGTTGCCACTGCGGGTCGCTCATCGGGCCAGGCTCCATCCGGGGAAACCGCCACCATAGGCCAGCCGTCGCCCGCCGCTGAAAGCTGCTGGCGATGACGCCCATACCGGGGGTTATCAGGTTGGCCGCGATTCAGGCAGCGGTCACGGGGCGTTGATAGGCTTCGCCGCCGGGCGCTCCTGCCCGGGCACGGAGGCCCCACGCGCATGCAGCCATCCCCCTGGACACCAACCGCCAACGGTACTCCGACGCAGGTCCTGCTGGTGGAGGACGACCGTCGCCTGGCCGAACTGGTCAGCGACTATCTCCACGAACATGGTTTCGCCGTGCAGCATGTGGCCCGCGGCGACCTGGCCGGCGCCGCCTGCCGCCAGCATGCGCCCGAGCTGGTGGTACTGGACCTGATGCTGCCCGGCCTCTGCGGCATCGACGTGTGCCGGCAGATCCGCAGTTTCTCCGACGTGCCGATCCTGATGCTGACCGCCTGCGAAGACGACATCGAGCAGGTGCTGGGCCTGGAATCGGGCGCCGATGACTATGTGCACAAACCGATCGAGCCGCGCCTGCTGCTGGCCCGCCTGCGCGCCCTGCTGCGCCGCCGCCATGGCAGCAGCAACACCGGCACACCCAGCCGTCTGATGCATGGCGAACTGCTGATCGACCGCATGCAGCGCGAAGTGCACCTGCACGGTCAGCCGGTCGAGCTGGGCACCACGGAATTCGAGATCCTGTGGCTGCTGGCCAGCCAGCCGGGGCAGATCCTGTCGCGCGACCATATCCTGCAGGCGGTGCGCGGCATCGGCTTTGACGGCCTGGACCGCAGTGTCGATGTCAGCATCGGCAAGCTGCGCCGCAAGCTCGGCGATGATGCGCGCGAGCCGCGGCGGATCAAGACCGTGTGGGGCCGCGGCTACCAGTTCAATCCGTCGGCCTGGACGGCATGAAGCGGCTGTTCCTGTGGTTGTGGTTTATCACGGGTGCCTGCTTCCTGGTGTCGGTGTTCTTCCTCAACCACATCCTGGACGGCATCTACACGCCCGTGCAGGATCGCGTCTTCGTCCAGCAGGTGCGCGGGCAGGTGTACGCCCTGCGCAGTGGCCTGGCCGGCCTGGATGCCGACCAGCAGCGTGAGCGCCTGCAGCAGTGGCAGCCACACTACGGCATCGCCCTGACCCTGCTCGACAAACCTCCAGCACTCGACGCGCAGGAACAGGTGGCCGTGAAGGCCGATGGTTTCATCGTGCGCGATCAATACCAGCAGGTCCTGCTGCCCATCGAGGGCAGCGATGGCCGCTGGCTGCACCTGCGCCTGCCTGGCGCGGTGCAGATGACGACGTACATGACCATCGCCGCCTACCTCAGCATCCTGCTGCTGGTGGGCGCCAGCCTGTACGCGTGGGTGCGCCTGCTCTGGCGCGACCTGGAAGCGCTGCGCCTGCACGCCGACCGCATCGGCGCTGGCGATCTGCAGGCACGTGCGCAGGTCTCGCCACGCTCGCAGATCCGGGTCATCGTCGACCACTCCAACCGCATGGCGGCACGCGTGGCCGAACTGGTGCAGCGCCAGCGCGACCTGACCCATGCGATCTCGCATGAGCTGCGCACGCCGATCGCGCGCGTGGCCTTCGGCCTGGACCTGATGCAGGACAGCGACGATCACGAACGCCGTGCACGGCTGGCACAGGGGCTGCACGGCGATCTGGCCGAACTCAACCGGCTGGTCAGCGAACTGCTGGCGTATGAGCGCCTGGAGCACCCCAGCGAAGGCGAACCGATGCAGCGTATCGAAGCCAATGACTGGCTGCAGGCCTGCCTGGCCGATGCGCGCCGTGATGCCGAACGTGCCGGGGTGGTACTGCGCGTGCAGCCCAGTGCGTTGCCACGGGTGGATGCCGAACCACGCCTGCTGCAGCTGGCACTCAGCAATCTGGTCGGCAATGCGCTGCGCCATGCGCGCTCGCAGGTGGAAGTCTCGCTGGTCGGTGTCGGCGGCCGCGCCTGCCTGCGCGTGGATGACGATGGCCCCGGCATCGCCGAAGCCGATCGGGAGAAGGTGATGCGTCCATTCACCCGCCTGGACGACAGCCGCAGCCGCGACACCGGGGGCTTCGGCCTGGGCCTGGCCATTGTCAGCCGCATCGCCGCCCGCCACGGCGGCGAGCTGCGCATCAGCCGCGCCACGCTGGGCGGCGCACGCCTGGAAATGCACTGGCCGCTGGCTGCCAGCTGAACGCCCACGGGCGCAATTACAGTTGATTACAACTCCCGCACAACTGCGGACGGATCGGTCGCCGGCGTATCGCCACGCTAGCGACCCTGCAGCACTCGCCGGATGCGCGCGCTGCTTTCCTCCCATTGTCGAGAGTTTCCATGTCCCAGCTTCGCCGTTCCCCCGCCCTGCTCCACCTGGCCCTGTTGCCGCTGTTCGCCGCACCGATCGCCCACGCCAGGGATGACCACTGGACCTTCGAGCTCGCTGCCGGCGGTGGCGTGGCGCCGCGCTACAGCGGCAGCGAGGAGTATCGTGCGACGCCGTCGTTGTCCTTTGATGTCACCTCGCCGGGTGGATGGTTTCTGGGCACCAGTGGCATTGGCTGGGGCACCTCCATCGGCGAGCACACCCGCGTGCGCGCGTATGTCGGCGCCAGCGGCATCCGCAAGGAAAAGGACTCGCTGCTCGGCGGTTCCGACTTCCTGCGCGGCATGGGTGATATCGATACCCGTCCCCTGGTCGGCGTCTCGGCTGGTTATACGCTGGGCGAAGCCGTGCTGAGCGGCTCCTGGCAGTTCACCCGCAAAGACGAGGACAAGGCCGAGAACGGCCTGGCCACCCAGCAGGTGCACTTGAACCTGAGCATGCCGCTGTTCGACCTGGCCGGCGGCGTGGTCAGCGGCAGCGTGTCCACCGACTACGGCAACCGCGGTTACATGCAGACCTGGTACGGCGTCAGCCCGGAACAGGCTGCGCGTACCGGCTTTGCCGAGCACAAGCCAAAGGCCGGCCTGGTCAGTGCCGGTGTCGGCCTGAAGTGGAGCCACCGCGTGGGCCGCAACGGCAACTGGTACATCTCGGCCGAAGGCACGCGCCTGCTCGGTGATGCCGCCGACAGCCCGATCGTGCAGAAGGCGAACCAGTTCGGCTTGATGAGCGGCTATACGCACCGCTTCTGATGCATGAAGGGCGCCGCTGGGCGCCCTCTTCTGCTGCGATCAGCGGCAGGCCGGGGCGTCGCCGCTGCCGCACAAGCCAACCTCGCGCAGCCAGCCGATCCACTGCACGACGTCGTCCTTCTCCGGTTCGGCGCGGAACGACTTCTGCACGGTGTGGAAGCCCTGCCTGCCCTGCATGCCCTTGATCCAGGTGAACTCCGGTTTGCCGGTGCCGGGGTTCAGCGGGCAACTGAGCATCAGCAGCGCGAATGGCCGTCCGCCCTCCTCGCCTTCGCGGATCCAGTGGCTCTGCGCAGCCGGACAGGCCATGCGCCACCCCGCCTCGATGATGCCGAGGAACTCGCGCGGACTCACATGGCCACTGTTCGGCGCATCGTTGACGGTGACCAGGTCGGTCCAGTCCTGCACGGTCTGGCCCTGCGGCACGTACTCGGTGATGCGGTTGCCTTGTGCGTCGGTGCTCTGGTGGGCCTGCTGGTAACCCTTCATCGGCGGCAGCTGGACCTGTTCGACGGCTGCGGCGTGTCCAGCAACTGCAGCGAGCGCCAGCGCCACGCAGAGTGAAACCCTGCGGGTAACGTCCATGCGGTTCTCCTCGTCCTTGCGAAAGTAAAACGGGATTATTGTGCCTTGCTGAGGCTTTGGTGGCGCGCCAGCCATGGCAGGCGCGCCACCGGTTCAGGCCTTGGCGAACACCAGGCGGCCGCCGTCGTTTCCGACTTCGATGGTGTCGCCGTTGACGAAAGCACCCGACAGGATCTGCTGTGCCAGCGGATTCTCCAGCTGCGACTGGATTGCACGCTTCAACGGGCGCGCGCCATACACCGGATCGAAGCCGACGTTGCCGAGCAGGTCGAACGCCGCATCGGAGACCGCCAGCTTCAACCCACGCTCGGCCAGCCGCTTCTCCAGCCCTCGCATCTGGATGCGCGCGATCTGCTTGATCTGCTGCTTGTCCAGCGGGTGGAACACCACGATGTCGTCCAGGCGGTTGATGAACTCCGGCCGGAAGTGCGCCTGTACCACGCCCATCACCGCCGCCTTCATCTGCGTGTAGGCCTCCGGACTGTCGTCGGCGCTCATGTCCTGGATCTGGTGCGAGCCCAGGTTCGAGGTCATCACGATGACGGTGTTGCGGAAGTCCACGGTACGGCCCTGTCCATCGGTCAGGCGGCCATCGTCCAGCACCTGCAGCAGGATGTTGAACACATCCGGATGCGCCTTCTCCACCTCATCGAGCAGGATCAGCGAATACGGGCGACGACGCACGGCCTCGGTCAGGTAACCGCCTTCCTCGTAGCCGACGTAGCCCGGGGGCGCACCGATCAGGCGGGCGACGCTGTGCTTTTCCATGAACTCGCTCATGTCGATGCGGATCATCGCGTCGGCACTGTCGAACAGGAACTCGGCCAGCGACTTGCACAGCTCGGTCTTGCCGACGCCGGTCGGGCCGAGGAACAGGAACGAGCCGGCCGGACGATTCGGATCGGACAGGCCGGCACGCGAGCGGCGTACCGCATCGGAGACGACCTTGATCGCTTCTTCCTGGCCGACCACGCGGTTGTGCAGCACCTCTTCCATGCGCAACAGCTTGTCGCGCTCGCCTTCGAGCATCTTGTTGACCGGGATGCCGGTCCAGCGCGATACGACTTCGGCAATCTCCTCGTCGGTCACGCGGTCCTGCACCAGCTTGAAGTCCTTGTGCTCGGCTTCCTGGGCCGCAGCCAGCTGCTTTTCCAGTTGTGGCAACAGGCCGTACTGGATCTCGCTCATCTTGGCGAAATCCTGGCGGCGCTGCGCGCCTTCCAGCTCCAGCTTGGCCTGCTCGACCTGTTCCTTGATCTTGGTTGCGCCCTGCAGCGCGGCCTTCTCCGACTTCCAGATTTCATTGAGATCGGAGAACTCGCGCTCCAGCGCATCGATGTCCTTCTCCAGATCGGCCAGGCGCTGCCGCGAGGCTTCGTCCTTCTCCTTTTTCAGCATCTCGCGCTGGATCTTCAGCTGGATCACCCGGCGTTCCAGGCGATCCAGCTCCTCCGGCTTGGAGTCGATCTCCATGCGCAGGCGCGAAGCGGCTTCGTCCATCAGGTCGATGGCCTTGTCCGGCAGCTGGCGGTCGGTGATGTAGCGGTTGGACAGCGTGGCTGCAGCCACGATGGCCGGGTCGGTGATTTCCACACCGTGGTGCACGGCGTACTTTTCCTTCAGCCCGCGCAGGATCGCGATGGTGTCCTCCACCGTGGGTTCGCCGACGAACACCTTCTGGAAGCGGCGCTCCAGCGCAGCGTCCTTCTCGATGTACTTGCGGTATTCGTCCAGCGTGGTGGCGCCGATGCAGTGCAGCTCGCCGCGCGCCAGCGCTGGCTTCAGCATGTTGCCGGCATCCATCGCGCCATCAGCCTTGCCGGCGCCGACCATGGTGTGCAGCTCGTCGATGAACAGGATGATCTGTCCTTCGTTCTTGGCCAGGTCGTTGAGCACGCCCTTCAGGCGCTCCTCGAATTCACCGCGGAACTTGGCGCCGGCGATCAGCGCGCCCATGTCCAGCGACAGCACGCGCTTGCCGCGCAGGCCTTCGGGCACTTCGTCATTGATGATGCGCTGGGCGAGCCCTTCCACGATTGCGGTCTTGCCCACGCCGGGTTCGCCGATCAGCACCGGGTTGTTCTTGGTCCGGCGCTGCAGCACCTGGATCGTGCGGCGGATTTCCTCGTCACGGCCGATCACCGGATCGAGCTTGCCGCTCTCGGCACGCGCGGTCAGGTCGATGGTGTACTTCTCCAGCGCTTGCCGCTGTTCCTCGGCATTCTCCGACTGCACGTTCTCGCCGCCACGCAGCTTGTCGATCGCAGCCTGCAGGCGGGTCTTGTCGGCACCGGCGGCGCGCAGCGCCATGCCCAGCGTGCCGCCGTCTTCCAGCGCCGCGAGCACGAACCACTCGCTGGCAATGAAGGCATCGCCGTGCTGCTGGGCCAGCTTGTCGGTCTGGTTCAGCAGGCGCCCCAGGTCATTGCCCATCGAGACGTTGCCGGCCTGGCCGGACACCTTCGGCAGTGCATCCAGCGCCTCGGTCAGGCGCTCGCGCAGCACCGGCACGTTCACCCCGGCCTGGGCCAGCAGCGGGCGCGTGCTGCCGCCCTGCTGGTCCAGCAGCGCGCTGAACAGGTGAACCGGTTCGATGATGCTGTTGTCGCGGCCCACGGCCAGCGACTGTGCGTCTGCCAGCGCCTGCTGGAAACGCGAGGTGAGCTTGTCCATCCGCATTGCGAATCCTCATCGGTCATCAGGGCCGGCCCGCGCCGGCGATGCTGGGAAGATGCGGTTGCCCCACCCCGTTTCAAGGGTGGCTGCGACTGCACCCCGGGGCCAGTCAGCCTGCGGCCAGCATGCCGGAACGGGTGTGGTCGGCGCGTTGATCCCGATCAGTTCGGCACGGTGGACGGGCTCAGCGGGTGATCGCGCTGCGGATCGCCCGCAGCTGCTGCTTGATCGCCCGCGCCTGTGCAGGATCCATGCGTAGCAGGGCCTTCTGCCCGATCGAGCGTGACTGCAGGGTGGGATCGACGAAGCGGTAACGGCCGCGCTCATCGCGCTGCACCAGAGGCGCCTGGGCCAGTTCCGGGGTATCAAGCAGATGGTCGATCACCGCGACCAGGCGATCATTGAAATATCCGTCGGGCCGGCCCAGGTCGACGTAGGCCTGCTGGATCAACGGATAGAAGCGCTTGTAGGCCGTTGCCGTTGCTGCCGGATCCAGCGCGGTGAAGGCCTGCACATAGGGCGCATAGCGCGCCGCGTTGCTGGCGGCGGTGCGATCACCGCCTTCGCCGGGCTCGACCTGGAGGTTGCCCGGCAGCGGCCGTGCGGCCAGCGCAGTGGGCGGCACGCTGGGCCTGTCCAGGTTGTCGACCTGGGTGACCAGGCGCTGGATCAGGTGATCGCGCAGCAGCAGGGTCAGCGGCCCTTCGCCCTGGAACAGCTGGCTCAATGCACCCCAGGCAGCCGTATCGCTGTCAGCCAGCTTCGGCAGTGCCGGATCAGCGGCGGCCTCGGTATCCAGCGGATGCCTGATCGACGGTGGTGCTGGCGCGGGTTCCGCGGCCGCCTGCGGTTGTGGCGCTGCGCTGGTACTGACGGCAGTTGACTGCACCGGCACCGAAACACCATCTGCCAAGTGCTTCAGCTGATCCCGGAACAACCAACCGCCCGCGCCGCCGATCACCACCACACCCAGCACCCAGGGCCATACCGCCTTTGCACTCTGCATGATGCAGCACCTCGTTTCACACGCATGGAGAAGGTGTGACCCCACCGGTTCCAGCCGGTTCCCCACCGGTTCCGCTGCCGTTCGGGTTCGCCCTGCACCAGAACCGCGCTCACGCCTGCTTTGCATGCCGCGCGCGAGGCTGGGGGCCTTGTCCTGCGGAGACACTGCCATGCAGTACGCGCTGTACTACTGGACCGGCATCCAGGGCCGGGGCGAGTTCGTGCGACTGGCGCTGGAAGATGCCGGCGCCGACTACATCGACATGGCGCGGGTGCACGGCGATGCGGTGATGCAGCCATTCCTGGATGGCAGCAGTGACGGGCCACAGCCCTTTGCACCGCCGTTCCTGAAGGCCGGCCGCCAGGTCATCGCGCAGGTCGCGGCGATCCTGGATTTCCTCGGCCCGACGCTGGACCTGGTGCCACAGGCGGCCTCGCGGCGGATGCAGGCGCTGCAACTGCAGCTGACCATCGCCGACCTGGTGGCCGAGGTGCACGACACCCACCATCCGATTGCCGCATCGAAGTACTACGAAGCGCAGAAGACCGAGGCCAAGGCACGTGCCGCGTCGCTGCGCAGCGAGCGCCTGCCGAAGTTCCTGGGCTACTTCGAACGGGTGCTGGCCGCCAACGGTGGCCGCCATGCACTGCGCGAGCATTCCTACGTGGATCTGTCGCTGTTCCAGCTACTGAGTGGGCTGGACTACATGTTTCCACGCCGCATGCAGGCACTGGCGCCGACCCTGCCCCTGCTGCGCGCGCTGCAGGCGCGGGTGGCGAAGCGGCCGAACATCGCCGCCTATCTGGCCTCGGAACGACGTCTGGCGTTCAACACGAATGGCATCTTCCGCCACTACCCGGAGCTGGACGCCGAACGGTAGTGCCGGCCCTGGCCGGCAGAGCGCGCTGTGATCATTCGCCGCCTGCAACACGCCCCTGTAGGGCCGAGCCATGCTCGGCTCAGAGCAGCCGAGCGCAGGCTGGGCTCTACAGAGCACCAGAAGTGGAAGGAGCGGTAGCGCCGGGCCATGCCCGGCGTCACCGGTCAATGATCGGTGCGATCAGCCAGCGGTTGCACCGGCTGCTTCTGCAGCGACAGCAGGCCCAGCAGCACCGCCAGGGCCACGTAGGCGCCGGCAAACTGCAAACTGATGATGCGCGCCAATCCTTCCAGGTCCCACGGCAGGTAGATGCCGCCGCTCGGATCCACCGAGTGGATCAGCCCGAACAGTGTCAGCAGCGCAGCCACCAGCAGGAACCCGCAGGCACGGCGCAGGCGGCCATCGACCATCGCCGCCACCGCCGAAATCCACAGCATCGAGGTGATGATGAAGCCGTTGCCGAGAGTGAAGATCACCGCCAGCTCCGGCAGGCCGTGGCCGTCGAGCTTGGTCAGCAGCTGCGCCAGCTGATCCGGTGCGATCCAGCCGGGTGCCTTGATCGCCAGCAGGTAGGCCACCGACGGCAGGAAACCGAGCACCATCGCGCCGGCATGGTGGCGCGGCGTGGCCTGGAACGCCTGCGTGGTGATGTCGATGGCCACGTACACGATGATCGGTGCCAGCACCGCCAGCGGCAACCACTGCACCAGCCCGGAGATGATGCCGAGCATGCCGCCGATGCCGACGAACAGGCCCGTCAGCAGCGTGTAACCGCTGCGCGCGCCCATGTGCTTGTACGCCGGCTGGCCGATGTAAGGCGTGGTCTGCGCCACGCCGCCGCAGACACCGGCCACCAGCGTGGCCACCGCTTCCACCAGCAGGATGTCGCGGGTGCGGTAGTCATCGCCGGCCGCACGCGCGCTTTCGGATACGTTGATGCCACCGACCACCATCAGCAGGCCGAACGGCAGCAGCAGCGGCAGGTAGGTCATCGCGGTGGGCAGGCCGTCGAGAAAGCCCAGCGTCGGCAGCGGCAGCACCACCTGCGGCGGCACCCACGCCGGCACATGGAAGCCCGGCGCGCCCAGCCCGGCCAGGCCGAGGCCGTAATACAGCACGGTGCCGAACACGAAGGCCAGCAGCACGCCCGGGCCACGCACCGGCAGTTTGCCCTTGGCGATCAGCACGTACAGCAGCAGGCCCAGCGTGGTGAAGCCGACCAGCGGCGAGCGCAGCGTTTCCAGCAGCGGCAGCAGGCCCATCAGCACCAGCGCGATGCCGGCGATGGAACCCAGCAGCGCGGCACGCGGCAGGGCGCGGGTGACCGCTTCACCGAAGAACGACAGCACGAACTTGAGCACGCCCATGATGACCAGCGCGGCCATGCCCAGCTGCCAGGTGGCGATGCCCGCCGCGTGCGGGTCCATGCCCTGCTGCTTGAAAGCGATGAAGGCCGGGCCAAGCACCAGCAGGGCCATGCCGATGCTGGTCGGGGCATCCAGGCCGAGCGGCATGGCGGTGACGTCGTCACGGCCGGTACGCGCGGCGAGCCGGCGTGCCATCAGGGTGTACAGCAGGTTGCCGATCAGCACGCCGAAGGCCGTGCCGGGGAACATGCGGCCGAACACCACGTCGGCGGGGAACTGGAAGATCCCGACCAGGGCCATGGCGATGAAGCCGAGGATGGAGAGGTTGTCGACGACCAGGCCGAAGAAGCCGTTGAAGTCGCCGGCGACGAACCAGCGACGCGGTGCGGCGGAAGCGGGAGCGGACATGGAAGGGGCGGA
>NZ_JBSRQL010000011.1:0-142178 GCF_054083135.1 Stenotrophomonas maltophilia group sp. LNF247 | reverse complement strand
ATCGGCACCTACCGCGTCAGATGATCCTGGCCAAGGTGTGCCAACCGAGGTTGGCACCTACCCGCGTGAAGCGAGGCGCATCGCGCCTCACTTCACGCTGCGCAGATGGTTCGGGCGCTTCGGCGGGCCGGGCGGGCGACGCTTGTTGAACGGCGGCTGCCCGCGCCAGTAGCGGATCAGCAACCACCCGAACAGCATGCCGCCCAGGTGCGCGAAGTGGGCCACGCCCGGCTGCCAGCCGGTCATGCCCAGCACCAGCTCACCCACGCCGAACAGGATCACGAACGTGCGCGCCTTCATCGGGATCGGCGGGAACAGCAGCATCACCCGCTGGTTCGGGAACAGCATGCCGTAGGCCAGCAGCAGGCCGAACACGCCGCCGGAGGCGCCCAGCACCGTGGCCGGATTCTCCAGCAGCGTTCCCACCAGCAGCTGGCAGACACCGGCACCGGCCACGCAGACCAGGTAGTACAGCAGGAATCGCTTCTCGCCCCAGGTCTGCTCCAGTGGTGCGCCGAACATGAAGACCGCCAGCATGTTGAAGAACAGGTGGCCGAAGCTGCCATGCAGGAAGCCATAGGTCAGCAGCTGCCACGGCTGGAAGTTGCCGCCCGGCGAGAACGCATCGAAGCCCTGCTGCAGCGGTTGCAGCATGAACGGCTCGAAGGTCTGCATGCCGAGCAGGAACGGCTGCTGCAGCAGGAACAGGATCGCGTTGGCGATCAGCAGGGCCTTGGTGACGGTAGGCAGTCGCGGGAACATGGGAGCACCGGCATGGAACGGCCTCCATCATAGCCGCAGCACCGTGTGATGTTGGCGCGCCCCCGGGATGCCCTGTTCAGTCGCCAGCGATGCTCAGCCGGGCCCCCACACAGCAGCATCCAGCGCCGCCGCCGGATCGGCCGCCGGCATCCGCACCCGGCCGTTTTCCACCTGCACGCCCTCGGCACGCAAGCGCTGCGACTGCTCGCGCCAGCCGGCCGAGCCTTCTGCCATGGCGATGCGGCCATCCGAACGCAGCACGCGGTGCCAGGGCAGGCCCGGGTCGTCGTTCTGGCCCAGAATGCGCGCGGTCAGGCGTGCACGCCCGGGCAGGCCCGCGCGCATCGCCACCTGGCCGTAGCCCATCACCTGCCCTGCCGGGATCGCGCGGATCACCGCCAGGATGCGCGCACGCGCCTGCTCCGGGGTCAGCGTCGCAGGCGGGTCACCAGCAGAACGCCGATCAGCACCAGTACGGTGCCGGCGATCTGCGCCGGCCCCATCGGTTCGTCGAGCAGCCATAGGCTCATCACGATGGTGGAAACAGGGCCCAGCATACCGACCTGCGCGGCAAGCGACGAACCCACGCGCTGCACCGCCAACATGATCGCCAGCACCGGCAGCACCGTACAGACAGTGGCATTGACCAGCGACAGCCACTGTACCGGCGCCGGTGCCTGCCACAGCAGTGGCAGCGGATGGGTCACCGCGAAATGCAGCAGCACCAGCACGCTGGCCACGCAGCTGGCATAGGCGGTCAGCCGCACTGCACCGATGCGCGCGACCACCTGCCCGCTGCCGAACAGGTACAGCGCGTAGCTGAGCGCACTGCCCAGCACCAGCAGGCTGCCGACGATGATCTGGCCGCCCTCGCGCTGCAGGTCGTGCCCGAAGGCCAGCAGCACGCCGAGGTAACTCAGCACCAGCGCGCCGATCTGCCAGCGTCCCGGCCGCTGGCGCGCCAGCAGCACGTTGATCAGCAGTACCAGGGTCGGGTTCAAGTACAGGATCAGCCGCTCCAGGGTCACGCTGATGTACTGCAGGCCCTGGAAGTCGAGCAGGCTGGACAGGTAATAGCCGGTGAAGCCCAGCCACAGCACGCGGGCGCGATCAGCCCAGGACAGCGGCTCGGCCCGGCGCGCGGCCCACAGGGCCATCAGTACGAACAGCGGCAGCGCCATCAGCATGCGCAACGCGAGCAGCGTGGTGGCATCGACGCCATGGCGCAGGCCGAGCTTGACGATGATCGCCTTGCCCGACGCGGCAATGGCGCCGATCGCGGCGAGGCCGATGCCGCCCAGCGCAATGCGCGGGGAAGCAGTGGCGATGCGGGAAGCGGGAGTGGACATCAGGAGGACGGCGGGCCGCGCAGGGCGGCCCGGTAAGACGTGGGGACGCCCATTGTCGCATGGGGGCGCCCGCTGCCCTGTAGAGCCGAGCCCGCGCTCGGCTTCGCCAGGCCGGGGCGAAAGGCAGCCGAGCAGGGCTCGGCGCCACAACGGCCCGGCTCAGCGCATCAGCACCACTTCTTCGGCCGAGGTCGGGTGGATCGCCACAGTGTCGTCGAACTGGGCCTTGGTCGCGCCCATCTTCACCGCCACGGCAAAGCCCTGCAGGATCTCGTCGGCCGCTTCGCCCAGCAGGTGGATGCCCACCACGCGTTCTTCCGGGCCGGCACAGACCATCTTGAACAGGCTGCGCTGGGGGCCGTTGGCCAGCGCCTGCAGCATCGGGCGAAAGCGGCTGTGGTAGACGCTCACCTGGTCGAAACGCCGGCGCGCTTCCTCCTCGCTCATGCCCACCGCGCCCAGCGGCGGATGCGAGAACACCACGCTGGCCACGTTCTCGTAATCCATCTTCGACTGCGGGCGGCCCCCGAACAGCCGGTCCATCAGCCGCCGCGACGCGGCCACCGCCACCGGGGTCAGGCCGACCTTGCCGGCGATGTCGCCGACCGCATGCACGCTCGGCACACGGGTGGTCTGCCACTCGTCCACCTGCACCTGCTCGTGCTCGCCGATGTCGATGCCGAGCGCTTCCAGACCCAGGCCACGGCTGTTGCCGCGGCGGCCGGCAGCGAAGAACACCGCATCGAACACGCTGTCGAGCGGGCCATCATGGCCGAATGCACGTACGCGCTCACCATCGCGCTGCAGTTCGCGCAGGCGATAGCCGAAATGGATGCGCACGCCCTGCTGCTTCAGGTTCTCGGCCAGCTGATCGGTCAGCTCGTAGTCGAAGCGATCCAGCAGCCGCTGACCGCGCACCAGCAGGCTCACCCTGCTGCCCAGTGCCTGCAGCAGGCCAGCCAGCTCCACCGCGATGTAACCGCCACCGATGATCGCCACCTCGGCCGGTGCCGCGCGCAGATCGAAGAAATCATCGGAAACCAGGCCCAGTTCCGCGCCGGGAATGTCCGGGCGCAGCGGGTGCGCGCCGGTGGCGATCAGGATGTGTTCGGCGCTGTAGCGCACGCCATCGCTGCAGGCCACGGTGTGCGCATCGAGCAGATGGCCGCGCGCCGGAATGCGCACCACGCCGGTTTCGTCCAGGCGCTTGTGGTAGCTGGTATGGATATTGCTGATGTAGGCCTGGCGATGTATCACCAGTTCCTTCCACGACAGCGCCGGGCGCGCTTGGACATCGAAGCCCATCGCACTGGCCAGGCCGATGCGCTCATGCAGGTCAGCTGCCAGCCACATGGCCTTCTTCGGCACGCAACCGACGTTGACGCAGGTCCCACCCAGTTCGCCCGGCTCCAGCAGCGCCACGCGCTTGCCGTGCTGCGCGGCGCGGATCGCACCGGCCAGGCCGGCGGAGCCGCCGCCGAGGACGATCAGGTCGTAGTCATAGGGTGCAGTGCTCATCGGAATCGCTCGGGTCGGTAGGGGGCAGGGTCGATCACCGGCGTACGGACGCAGACGAGATCGGCGATCAGCTGGCCGTTGCCGGCGCTCATGCTGATGCCGAGCATGCCATGCCCAGCTGCAAGCCAGACGTGAGGATGCGCGCCCTGCATCGATCAGCCCTGCCCGGCTCCACGCCGCATCGGTGGCCACTGGCGGTAGGTCATTGCACGCCATAGCCATTCCACCGGACCAAAGCGGAAGCGCGCCAGCCACGCGTGCGAAACAGCCACCTGCGCTGCGAATACCAGCAGCGCGAACAGCAACTGCACGCTGCGCGGCATCCGCTCGAACCCGCCCAGGCCATAGTGGTAGAACAGCCAGGTACACAGCAACGACTGGGCCAGGTAGTGGGTCAATGCCATGCGCCCCACCGGCGCCAGCCATCCCAGCCGCGCGCGCCAACGCACGATCCACGCCAGGTAACCCAGGCACATCGGCAGCCCGCCGATCGTCACCAGTGCCATCGCTGCGGTCACCGGCAGGTCGTAGGCGCCCGGTGCCAGATACGGCTTCCAGGCAACGCCGAGCAGCGTGACCGCCAGGCCCAGCGGCAGCGCCACCCAACGCAACAGCACGTACAGCCGTGGGAAGCGCTCGGGTGATACCAGTGCACCGCTGCTGGCGAACCAGCTGCCGATCAGGAACATGCCCAGCACTTCCGGACCGGTAATCAGCAGCGCGCCCATCGACGATCCGAACTCGTGCAGGCGCTGCGCGGTGGCCTGCATCCAGCTGCCGTGCCCGTACACCAGGCGCTGCTGCGCGATGGCCTGCTGTGCTTCGGCAAGCATCTTCTGAATGTCTTCGGCCGAAGCCATCGACACCATCGCACCCACCAGCAACATCATCGCTACACCGCCGAGGTAGACGATCACGCCCATCCACGGCAGCCAGCTGCGCGGCGCCTCGCGGCAGGCCAGCAACGGCAACGAGACCAGTGCATACATCACCAGGATGTCGCCGGACCAGACCAGCAGTGCATGGCACAGGCCGATCAGCAGCAGGCCGGCGCTGCGGCGCAGGTAGAACGGGGTGAAGTCGCGCCCGGCCACCTCGGCGCGTTGCGCCATCACCGCAAAGCCGGCACCGAACAGCAGCGAGAACAGGGTGAAGAACTTGCCCTGCACGAACACATAGACGAAGGCGTCGGCCCAGTAATCGATGCCCCGCCAGTGCACGTCAATGCCGGTGAAGGCCAGGTCCAGCGGACCGCTGAAGGCCTCGATGTTCATCAGCAGGATGCCCAGCAGCGCGGCACCACGCAGCACGTCCAGCACGGCGATGCGTTCGCCGGAAGCCACCGGCTGCAGGGAAGGAGAGACAGCGTTCACGGGGCGTCCGTCAGGCAGGTCCGCCATTATGCCGCCGGCCCGCGCGCCATGGATGGCCGCGCCATGTTCCAGAAACGCAACGGCCCGCCGAAGCGGGCCGTCGCATCCATCACGATCGCGCTGCGATCAGTGCTGGTGACCACCGTCGCCGTGGACGTGGCCGTGGTCGAGCTCTTCCTTGCCGGCTTCGCGCACATCGACGATTTCCACGTCGAAGTGCAGGTCCTTGCCGGCCATCGGGTGGTTCAGGTCGACGTCCACGACGCTCATGCCGACCTTCTGCACGGTCACCGCACGCGGGCCGAAGTTGGTCTGCAGCACCACCTGCTGGCCCGGGGCCAGCTTGGTGTTGCCGAAGTGCTTCTTCGGCACGCGCTGGGACAGGCCCTCGCGGCGCTCGCCGTAGGCATCGGCCGCCTTGACGTCGACGCTGAAGGTCGCGCCGGCTTCCTTGTCCATCATGGCGTTTTCCAGGCCCGGGATGATGTTGCCATGGCCGATCAGGATCGCCAGCGGCTCGCCGCGGTCCTTGGACGATTCAATCGGCTCCTGGCCGACTTCGGAAACGGTGTAGTGGAAGCGGACAACGCGGTCTTTTTCGATCTTCATGCGCAACTCTGTCTGGATCTGCCGGAGGCAGGCGGGTTGGGGCGGGTTGTCGCCCGACGGGGACGCCGCCATCATGACGGCCATTCCAAGGTGGCGCATTATCCGGAGATCATGCACATCACGCCAGTTTCGTCCGGCCCGCGCCGGTTTCTCGCCCCGGCCCTGCTGCTGGCCCTGCCCGTGTTGATGACCGCCTGTGGCGGCGGCAAGGCCACCCGCCCGGCGCCGCCCCCGCCGACGGCGAACTGGCCCAAGACCGTGCCGGACAACCCCGAGGCCGCCAACTCGGTGCTGATGCGGGCCATCAGCCTGGTCGGCACGCCCTACCGCTATGGCGGCAACACCCCGGACTCGGGCTTCGACTGCAGCGGGCTGGTCGCCTATGTCTATCGCGAGATGCTGGACCTGCGGTTGCCGCGCACCTCGCGCGACCTGGCGGCGGTACAGGGCCCCAGGATCGATCCGCAACGCCTGGCCACCGGCGACCTGGTGTTCTTCGGCAGCCGCGGCAGCGTCACCCACGTGGGCATCTATGTAGGTGAAGGGCGTTTTGTGCACGCGCCGAGTACCGGCGGTACGGTTCGCCTGGACTCGCTCAGTGGCCCCTACTGGAAAGACCACTACACGGGCGCGAAACGTGTCCTTCGCTAAGCTGAACAGGCGATATGTCTAAAACTGTGACATACGTCGCTATATAAATAACGATTTTATAACGGAATTTTTAACTTATCCGCGCTTTTACAGGGCATGATGCCCCATCGTTTTTTCCTGTGACCGACGCGTGACGACTGACGACCTGAAAAGCGAAGGCCAGACTTCCGTATCTTCACGTAGTGCCCGCCCGCTGCTGCTTGGCCTGGCACTGTGCCTGACCAGCCTTCCGGCCTGGTCGCAGACTGCTCCAAACCGTTCCGATGTGACCCCGGCCCCGGTGGCCGAGAGCACCGCCCGACCGGCCGCCAAGGCCGAGGCTGCCGCTCCGCAGCGCAGCCGCGTCGATGCCGCCGCCAGTGCCACGCTGGCCGCCCTGCTGCCGCACCTGGCCGCCAACGACACCATTCCGCTGATGGATCGCTCGGCCGTGGTGGCCGGTGACCTCAGCCGCCTGCTCGCCAACTACGACACCAGCAGCGCCGCCAATGGCAGCGTCGTCGGCACCGCCGCCGACAACGGCAAGGTGCAGTCGCTGCTGCGCCGCGCGATGACCCTGCTGGGCACCCCGTACCGTTGGGGTGGCAGCAACCCGGACAGCGGTTTCGACTGCAGCGGCCTGGTCGGCTATGTGTTCCGTTCGGCGCTGGGCATCGAGTTGCCGCGCGTCTCGCGCGAGATGGCGCACGATGACAACGCCGAACTGATCAACGACCGCACCGCGCTGGCGGCGGGCGACCTGGTCTTCTTCGGCCGCAAGGGCCGCGTCGACCACGTCGGCATCTATGTCGGCGACGGCCGCTTCCTGCACGCCCCCAGCTCGGGCAAGGATGTGCGCGTGGACACCCTGCTCAGTGGCTACTGGGGCAACAAGTTCATGCAGGCCCGCCGGGTGGATCTCTGACCCCTGGCGCTACTGCGCCGCCTGATGCAAGAAGCCGCTGCCCTGCAGCGGCTTTTTTGTTGGGCCCGTGCCTAATGGTGGGTGGCTGCCGACCTTGGTCGCCACCGGCTCCATCCATGCATGGTGTGGATCAAGCGGAGGCCGCCTTGGCCGACACCGCCTCGGCCATCCCCCAAACAAAAGGCCCGCCGGTCAGGGCGGGCCTTTCAATTCAGCACACCACCTCAGGCGCGTGGTGGTGTCGGGTCGGGATCATCCACGCCCACGTTGCTGGACGGGTTGTCGTACACCGCCTGGTCAAGCAGCCCGGTCTCCTTGGCCACGATCACCGGTACCAGCATCTGGCCCGTCACGTTCGTCATCGTGCGCATCATGTCCAGGATGCGATCAATGGCATACAGGTAGCCGATGGTCTCCAGCGGCAGGTTGGCCGCACTCAGCACCACCGTGGCCATGATCACCGCAGTACCCGGCACGCCGGCGGTACCGAAGCTGCCCAGCACCGAGGCGATCAGCACCACCACGTACTGCTCCGGAGTCAGCGGCACACCGCTGTACTGCGCGATGAACACCGCGCACAGCGCCGGGTAGATCGCGCCGCAGCCGTCCATCTTGATGCTGGCGCCCAGCGGCACCGCAAACGAACCGTAATCCTTGTTCACGCCCAGGTTGTGGGTGATCGAACGCAGTGCCACCGGCATCGCCGCGAAGCTGGAAGAGCTGACGAACGCAACCTGCATGCCCGGCGCCGCACCACGGAAGAACTTCAGCGGGTTCAGTCCGTGCGCCAGCAGCAGTGCGCTGTAGACCACCACGATGTGCAGGGCGCAGGCCACGTACAGCGCCAGCACGAAATGCCCCAGCGGCAGCAGCTTCTCGAACCCGTAGCTGCCGACCAGACCGGCGATCAGGCCAAAGGTGCCGATCGGGGTGACTTCCAGCACGAAGCGGGTCACCTGGATCATGATGTCGCTCATCTGGCCGACCAGCTTGCGCGCCTCGGTCACCTTCTCGCCGAGCTTGACGATGGCGAAGCCGACCAGGCCAGCGAAGAAAATGACCGGCAGGATCGAGCCACGGCCGGCGGCCAGCACGGTTTCGCCGGCCGCGTTGACCTTGGTGCCGATACCGGACAGCGCATAGAAGACATTGGCCGGTACCACGTCCAGCAGCACCTGCACCACGCTGGGCACTTCACGCGGCACGTAATTGCTGGCCATGGTCAGCTGCAGGCCACCGGCGCCGGGCTGCAGCACGGTGCCCACGCCCAGGCCGACGCACACCGCCAAAGCAGCAGTGATCACGAACCACAGGAAGGTGCGGCCACTGAGCGCGGCAACCGACTTCTGCCCGTGCAGCGACGAGATCGCATTGATCACCGCGAAGAACACCAGCGGCACGGCGATCATCTTGATCAGGGTGACGTACAGCTCGCCAAGCGGGCCGAACCACGTTTCCGCGGCCGGGCCGAGCGCCCAGCCGGCCAGCGCGCCGAGCACGAAGCCACCGACCACGCGCTGCCAGAATGGAATCCGCAGCCAGGCAGAGACCAGCTTCATAGGCAATCCAGAGGGAAGGAAGGGATGCTGGCACGATAGCCCATCAACGGCTGGGGAACGACCGCCCGACCGGCAAATCAGTGTGTCATCGGCGTGCCTTGCGAGGGCGGGCATAATGAATGTCCCGTTACAGTTTGTGAGATCCCAGCGTCCATGCGCCGTTCCGTCTCCCTGTTGGCCGCCTGCGCCACCACCCTGCTGCTGGGCGCCTGCGCCAGCACCACCCCCGCCTCTGCCCCGGCCGGCCTGAAGGTCGCCGTCGATCCCGTCGCCCACCCGGCCGGCGAAACCCCGCAGTGGTGGTACCGCAGCGGCGCTGCCCAGGCCGCCGCCAACGGCGCGATGTCCGGCAAGGCCAAGAACGTCATCCTGTTCCTCGGCGACGGCATGAGCCTGACCACCGTGGCCGCCTCGCGCATCTACGAGGGCCAGCGCAAGGGGGGCTCCGGTGAAGAGAACCTGCTGTCCTGGGAGCGCTTCCCGGCCACGGCGTTCAGCAAGACCTACAACACCGATTCGCAGACCCCGGATTCGGCCGGCACCATGACCGCCATCACCACCGGTGTGAAGACCCACATGGGTGCGATCGGCGTCAGCGCCGGCAGCCGCACCGACTGTGCCGACAGCCTGTCCAAGGGTCTGCTGACCTGGCTTCAGCTGGCCGACAGCGCCGGCCTGGCCACCGGCGTGGTGTCCACCGCGCGCCTGACCCATGCCACCCCGGCCGCGACCTACGCGCACTCGCCCGAGCGCAACTGGGAAAACGATACCGACCTGACTGAAGCGGCGAAGGCGGCCGGCTGCAAGGACATCGCCCAGCAGCTGCTGTCGACTTCGCGCTACGGGCGCGGCCCGCTGGTCGCCCTCGGCGGCGGGCGCGGGGAATTCACCACCGTGGAAGAGCGCGACCCGGAGTACGACGACAAGGTCGGCCAGCGACTGGATGGGCGCAGCCTGGTGCAGGAATGGCAGCAGGCCCATCCGCACGGCGCCTACGTGTGGAACAGCAAGCAGCTGGCCGCCGCCGCCAACGCACCGGCGATCCTCGGCCTGTTTGAACCGGACCACATGCGCTACGAGTACGAGCGCCCGCAGGATCCGGGCGGTGAGCCGAGCCTGGCCGAACTGACCGCAGCGGCGATCAAGAATCTGTCGAGGCACCCGGAAGGCTACGTGCTGATGATCGAAGGCGCACGCATCGACCACGCCAACCACAGCGGCAACGCCTACCGTGCACTGACCGAAACCGTGGCGCTGTCCGATGCGGTGCGCGTGGCCAGCGAGCTGACCTCGGCCGACGACACCCTGATCATCGTTACCGCCGACCACTCGCACACGCTGAACTTCGTCGGCTACCCGGCGCGCGGCAACCCGATCCTGGGCAAGGTGAAGGACAAGGGCGGCGAAGATGGCGCCGGCAAGCTGGACTACGCACTGGACGGCACCGGCCAGCCGTACACCACGCTGAGCTACGCCAATGGCCCGGGCCACACCGGCAGCAGCAACCAGCAACCGGCCGGCCCGAAGCGCTATCCGCACAACCCGAGCAGCTTCGAACCGGCCGACGGCCGCCCGAACCTGCGCGAAGTCGACACCGAGCATCCGGACTACATGCAGGAAGCGCTGGTGCCGATGAAGTCCGAATCGCACGGTGGCGAGGACGTCGGCATCTGGGCACGCGGCCCGGGCAGCAAGGCGATCCGCGGCACGCTGGAACAGAACGCGATCTATCACATGATCGTGCAGGCCACCCCGGCCCTGCGCGAGCGCCTGTGCCAGGCCGGCACCTGCGATGACAAGGGCGTGCCGGTGCAGCTGCCGGCACCGACCGCATTCGAGCGCAAGGCCGAGGCCCGGTGATCGCACGTCAGGCCCGCCCTGATTCTGCCAGCGGCCGCTTCGCGCGGTCGCTGGCCCTGCTTGGCGTGCTGGTCAGCGCCACTGCAGCGGCACAGGCTCCGGCATGCAGGCTGCTGACCGACGAACACGGGTTGTGGCCACTGCCCAACTGCGAGGTGATCGATCACCGGCCGAAGATCAGTACCGAGACGTTGAAGGGCCTGAACTACGACGACCACGGCCTGGCAGTGGTGTACGCCGAGCAGGGTTTCCACTACGTCGACCGCAAGGGCCGCAGCCTGCCGGTGCTGACCTGGGACAACGGCCCGGAGACGCCGCAGGAAGGCCTGTTGCGCGGCCGCGTCGGCAACCGCGTCGGCTACTTCGACCTGACGTTCCGCCAGGTGGTGCCCGGCACCTACGATTTCGGGTGGCCGTTCCAGGATGGCGTGGCCGAGGTCTGCAATGGCTGCCGCCGCGGTACGCCGGATGCCGATGGCCACACTTCGATGGAAGGCGGAGAGTGGTTCCGCATCGACCGCGCGGGCCGTCGGGTGAAGTAGGGTTTTCGGCAGGGCTGCGCCCTGCACCTGCAGACGCAACGGCAACGGCCGGAAGCAACAGCAACAGCGTGCATTCCGTGGGATGGCGGGGCACTGTGGGTGTGCGGGGACGGCGCGAGTACGTCCATGTAGCCTTGGTCGCCGCATCCATGCGGCTCACACCCCGCAAACCCACAGTGCCCAGCCTTCGACAGTTTTCCGGCGGCTGTTGGTAGGTGTCGACCTTGGTCGACACATCTGTCAGATATCGAATGAGTCATCCACGCATGGCGTGGATCTACTGTGTCCACCAAGGTCGACACCTACCAAAGCGGTGCAAGACGCCGTTCCGACAGATCGCGGCAATCTGTCGAAGGCGGGGTGGGTCCGGTTGCGGGGGCGTGAGCCGCATGGGCCCGAGGCATGCCTCGGGCGGGTTGGGCAGGACGCCCAACCCCGGTCTTGCCGTGTGCGCAGGACTGCGCACACGTGCAAGCGGCGACCGAGCTTACATGGGTGAGGGCGCTTTGCTTGCGAAGCACTGCTTCGCAAGCGCCCGAACGCACAGCCGCCAGCGGCTGGGCCGGGCCCCGGAGGGGGACTTGCAGCGCCCCCCGCAACCGGACCTACCCCGCCTCCCCTCAGGAAACCAGCTTCTGCTGTTGCTGTTGCTGTTGCTGTTGCTCTGGATCGTAGCGGGTGCAGGGCGCAGCCCTGCCGAGCAACCCTATACTTGCCGCCGTGACCGCCTTCCCTGCCCTCGTTCCGCTGGATGTGCCGCTGCTGGTGGGCTACAGCGGCGGTGTCGACTCGACCGTGCTGCTGCACTGGCTGTGGCGCTGCGCTCAGCTTTCCGGCACGGCACTGCGTGCGGTGCACGTGCACCATGGCCTGCAACCGGCCGCCGATGACTGGGTGCTGCATTGCCAGCAGCAATGCGCAGCACTGGGCATCGAACTGGCCGTGCATCGCGTGCAGGTCGACAACCGCGCAGGCCTCGGCCTTGAGGGCGCAGCGCGGCATGCCCGGCGTGCGGCGTTCGCGGCCGAGCTGCGCGACGGCGAAACGCTGGCACTGGCACAGCACCAGGACGACCAGGCCGAGACCTTCCTGCTGCGCGCGCTGCGCGGTTCAGGCGTCGACGGCCTTGCAGCGATGTCTGCACACAGCCATCTTGGCGAACATCCCCTGTGGCGACCACTGCTGTCGACGTCGCGCGACGCGCTGCTCCACTACGCCCGGCAGCACGCGCTTCAATGGATCGAAGACCCCAGCAACGCGGAAGACCACGCCGATCGCAACTTCCTGCGCCTGCAGGTGTTGCCGTTGCTGCGCCAGCGCTGGCCGCACGCGGCGTCGGCATTGGCCGGCAGCGCGACGCATTGCCGGCAGACCCGCGAACTGCTGGACGAGGAAGACGCCGAGCTGATCGCGCATCTGGAAGTGGCACCGCGCGTGCTGTCATTGGAACTTCTGCGCCAAGTGTCGCCGGGCCGCGCCGCACGCGTGCTGCGCGCCTGGGTGCTGGGCCATGCTGCAGCACCGTTGCCGGCCACGGTGCTGAAACAGGCGCTGGACGAACTGCTGCCGGCCGGCAACGATCGCCAGGCACGTGTGCGCTGGCACGATCACGCGATCCAGCAATGGCGCGACCATGCCTACCTGCTGCCAGCCCGGCTACCTGCGCTCCCCCCCGCGTGGCAGGCCGAATGGGACGGACGCGCGCCATTGGCGCTGCCCGATGGCGGACAACTGCGCCTGCAGGGCGCCCCGGCCTTCGAACGCCCATTGCAGGTACGTGCGCGCGCGGGCGG
The DNA here is from genome assembly GCF_054083135.1 of Stenotrophomonas maltophilia group sp. LNF247. Taxonomy (NCBI): domain Bacteria; kingdom Pseudomonadati; phylum Pseudomonadota; class Gammaproteobacteria; order Lysobacterales; family Lysobacteraceae; genus Stenotrophomonas; species Stenotrophomonas maltophilia group sp. LNF247. The sequence continues at coordinate 129,258 of NZ_JBSRQL010000011.1, read as the reverse complement.
TGAGCGCATCCTGCTACCCGGTCGCCCGCATTCGCACGCGCTGAAGGACTGCCTGCAACGTGAGCGTCTTGCCCCGTGGCGCCGCGCGCAGCTGCCGTTGATCTTCGATGGCCCGCAGTTGCTGGCCGCCGCCGACGTGGTCATCGCCGCGCCCCTGCAGGCCTGGTTGCAGGCGAACGGGGCACAGCTGCGTTGGCATCCCGGCGGCTGGTGAATTGACCCCCGCGCGCAGCCCGTCCACACTTGCCGCATGGCCAAGAAGTCCCCCGAAAACGCCTCCCCGGTCGCCCAGTTCGAGCAGTCGCTTGAATCGCTGGAACAGCTGGTGGAGCAGATGGAAACCGGCGAGCTGAGCCTGGAAGCCTCGCTCAGTGCTTACGAACGTGGCGTCGGTCTGTATCGCCAGTGCCAGCAAGCGCTGGAACAGGCCGAACTGCGCGTGCGCCTGCTCAGCGATCCGGCGCAGCCGGAAGCATCCGAGCCGTTCGATCCGCCCAGCCATGACGGCTGAGGTTCTGTTCGCGCGCTGGCGCGACCGCATCGAGAGCCAGCTCGACGCCGCCCTGCCCTCGCCCGCCGAGGCCCCGCAACGCCTGCACCAGGCCATGCGCTACTCGGTGCTGGGTGGCGGCAAGCGCATGCGGCCGCTGCTGGTGTACGCCAGTGGCCACCTGTTCGGCGCGCAGCCGGAACAGCTGGACGCGGCGGCGATGTCCGTCGAGCTCATCCACGCCTATTCGCTGGTGCATGACGACCTGCCGGCGATGGACGACGATGCCCTGCGCCGCGGCAAGCCGACCACCCACATCGCCTTCGACGAAGCTACCGCCATCCTCGCCGGTGACGCCCTGCAGACCCGTGCCTTTGGCCTGCTGGCCGATGCGCCGCTGACGGCCACGCTGCGCGTGGCCTGCCTGCAGACCCTGGCCCACGCGTCCGGTGCCTCCGGCATGTGCGGCGGCCAGGCGCTGGACATCGATGCCACCGGCCAGCAACAGACCCTGGCGGCACTGACCCGCATGCATGCACTGAAGACCGGCGCACTGATCCGCGCGGCGGTGCGCATGGGTGCGCTGTGCGGCCAGGCCCACGAACCGCAGCTGGCCCAGCTCGACAGTTTCGCCGATGCACTCGGCCTGGCCTTCCAGGTCCGCGATGACATCCTGGATGTGGAAGCCAGTTCTGAACAACTGGGCAAGACCGCCGGCAAGGACCAGGCACAGGAAAAGAGCACCTTCCCGGCGCTGCTGGGCATGGACGGCGCCAAAGCACAGCTGCGCGAACTGGCAGCGCGCATGCAGGCAACCCTGGCCGGCCATGGCGAGGAAGCCGATCCGCTGCGCGCGCTGGCAACGCTGGCGGTGGAGCGCAATCACTGATCGCTGGCGGCGACGCTGCCGCACTGCGCTCACCGCGCTTGGCCCGGCACGAGCGCCAAACAACAACGCCCGGCAATGCCGGGCGTTGCATGTATCCGCGTGCGGACGAACTTACTTGATCAGGCGCAGCGCGAACGGGTAGCGGTACGCCTCGCCGTTGTTGGCCTTGACGGCGGCAATGATGCAGAACACCAGGCTGACCAGACCAACGATCGGCATCAGGATCGCGCCGATGACGACGATGGTCAGGATCATGCAGATGACCATGGCGATGGCCACGGTGATCTGGAAGTTCAGCGCTTCCTTGGCCTGGTCGGTCACAAAGGCCTTGCCCGCATCATCCTTGTTGATCAACCAGATGATCAGCGCGCCGATGAAGCCGGTGAAGATGCCCAGCAGGTGCGCAGCCAGCGCCATCGTGCGCTGGTCGGCCGGGGCCTCGGTGGTCGCCGGCGGCGGCGGGACGTTATCGAATTCGCTCACGACAAAACTCCTTTTCATTGGGTGGTCTTGACCCACCAGCACCAAGCTGGCTGCGTCAGGCGGGCATAGCTTACGCCATCGACGCCATCAATCATTACCGGCAATGGTCATCCGCCCCACCAGGATCGAGCCGGTGCGGATGTGCGAGCGCGGGTCAACATCACTGCCCACCGCTTCGATGCTGCTGAACATCTCGCGCAGGTTGCCGGCGATGGTGATGCCATCCACCGGATACTGGATCTCGCCATTCTCGACCCGGAAGCCACCGGCGCCCCGCGAATAGTCGCCGGTCACCCCGTTGACGCCCTGCCCCATCAGCTCGGTCACCAGCAGGCCATTGCCCATCTGCCGGGCGATGTCCTGCAGCGCGCCAGCATTGGCGGCCAACTGCAGGTTGTGCACGCCACCGGCATTGGCGGTGGTCTGCAGGCCCAGCTTGCGTGCCGAGTAGCTGCCCAGCACGTAGCGCTGCAGGACGCCGTCACGGACCAGCGCCGAAGCTCGGGTGGCCACGCCATCGCCATCGAAGGCGGCCGAACGCAGGCCACGGCGCAGGTGAGGCAGTTCCTCGATCTGCATCCAGCCGGGGAACAACTGCAGGCCGACGCTGTCCAGCAGGAAGCTGGCCTGGCGGTACAGGGCACCGCCGGACACCGCCGACAACAGGTGGCCGACCAGGCTGCGCGCCACTTCCGGGGCGAACAACACCGGCATGCTGCCGGTGGCCATCGAGCGAGGCTGCAGGCGGGCGACGGTGCGCTCGGCAGCACGACGACCGACCAGGCCCACCTCCTCCAGATCCTCGCGGGCCAGCGCACTGGTGTACCAGCCATCGCGCTGCATGCCATCGCCCTGGCCGGCAATCAGCGCACAGCCCACCGAATGATGGGTGCCGCGCTCACGGCCGATGAAACCATGCGAATTGGCATAGACCGACAGGCTCTGCATGCTTGACACCGAAGCGCCGTCGGAATTGCGGATCTGCGCATCGGCCTCGCGGCCTGCGTTCTCACAGGCCAGGGCCAGGTCCACCGCCTCGTCGGCCTGCAGCGCCCACGGGTGCCAGGCATCCAGATCCGGGAAGTCGGTGGCCATCAACGCGGCCTCGGCCAAGCCGGCAGCCGGGTCATCTTCGGTATGCCGGGCGATCGCACAGGCCTGTTCGACCGTGGCGGCAAGGCTGGCCTCGTTCAGGTCGCCAGTGCTGGCACTGCCCTTGCGTTGCCCGAAATAGACGGTGACGGCGATACCGCGGTCACGGGTGGACTGCACGGTCTCAACCTCGCCAAGGCGGACATTGACCTCCAGGCCACGATCCTCGCTGCAGCTGACCTCGGCTTGGCTGGCGCCCAGCGCGCGGGCACGGTCGAGCAGCTGCTGGGAGAGGTCGGCCAGCCGTTCCAGCCGGGCCGCGCTGTCGTCGCCGACGGCCACTTCAGGGGCGATCACGTTCAATGCTTTATCCTGTACGGGTTGGGCCCGGCATCACGCCGGGCGACTTTTTTGAAATCAGGTATGGACGATGCGCGGACGCGACGAAGAAACCGGTGAATTCCACGACAAGAGCCGCAGCCAGAACCGGCGCGACGCGCTCGACGTCCTGGCCCTGGGCGAGAAGCTGGTGTCGTTGACCCCGGCCCAGCTGGCGCGCCTGCCGATCCCGGAAGACCTGCTGCCGCATATCGCCGAGTGCAAGCGCATCACCGCCCACATCGCCCACAAGCGCCAGCTGGCGTTCCTGGCCAAGCACATGCGGCGCGAAGAAGAGGCCACGCTGGATGCGATCCGCGACGCGCTGGACGCCAACAGCGAGACCGGCCGCCGCGAAGTGGCAATGATGCATCGCGTTGAGGACTGGCGCGACCGCCTGCTGGCCGAGGGTGACAAGGCACTGGCGGCCCTTCTCGACGATTATCCGCAGGCCGATCGCCAGCAGCTGCGCACGCTGGTGCGCAACGCGCAGGCCGAAAAGGCCAGGAACAAGCCGCCGCGCGCCTACCGTGAGATTTTCCAGGTGCTGCGCGGCCTGATGCTGCCGGCCGCGCTGGGCCTGAAGACGGCGGGCGACGAAGACGCCGGCCACGTCGAGACCTACGAAGCCGACGAGGACTGAGTCCGCGCCGGTCGGGGCGGTGGCGCTGGCCATCGCCCGGCTCAGGCCTGGGTACCGCCGACGGTGATGCCCTCGATCAGCAGCGAGGGCTGGCCGACACCCACGGGCACGCTCTGCCCGTCCTTGCCGCAGACGCCCACGCCCTCGTCCAAGGCCAGGTCATTGCCGACCATGCGCACCTTCTGCATGGTTTCCGGACCGTTCCCGATCAGGGTCGCGCCCTTCACCGGCGTGGTGACGCGGCCATCCTCGATCAGGTAGGCCTCGGTCGCCGAGAACACGTACTTGCCGCTGGTGATGTCGACCTGGCCGCCGCCGAAGTTGACCGCGTACAGGCCCTTCTTCACCGAACGGATCATCTCCTGCGGGTCGTGCTGGCCGGCACGCATGTAGGTGTTGGTCATGCGCGGCATGGTCATGTGCGCGAATGATTCGCGGCGGCCATTGCCGGTAGGCGCCACGCCCATCAGGCGCGCATTGAGGCTGTCCTGCATGTAGCCGACCAGGATGCCGTCCTCGATCAGCGTGGTGCACTGGCTGGGATGGCCCTCGTCGTCGATGTTCAACGAACCGCGGCGTCCGTCCAGCGTGCCGTCATCGACGATGGTCACGCCCGGGGCGGCAACGCGCTCACCGATGCGGCCCGCGTAGACGCTGGTGCCCTTGCGGTTGAAGTCGCCTTCCAACCCGTGGCCAACCGCTTCATGCAGCAGCACGCCCGGCCAGCCCGGACCGAGCACCACCGGCATCACCCCGGCCGGAGCCGGAACGGCGTCCAGGTTCACCAGCGCCTGGCGCAGCGCCTCGCGGGCGAAGGCCTCGGGGCGCCCGTCCGCAAACAGTTCTTCATACCCGTAGCGGCCACCGCCGCCTGCATAGCCGGACTCGCGGCGACCGTGGTGCTCGACGATCACCTGTACGTTCAGGCGCACCAGCGGCCGCACATCAGCACCCAGCACACCGTCGCTGCGTGCGATCAGCACCGTGTCGACGCCGCCGGACAGGCTCACCATCACCTGCTTCACGCGCGGGTCGGCGGCACGCAGGTAGCCATCCAGGCGCTTGAGCACCTCGACCTTGGCCTCGTTGCCGATACCATCGATCGGGTCCAGCGCCGGGTACAGCGCGCGCGCGTTGCCACGCAGCAGCGATCGCCCGGATTGGGCACCGCCTTCGCGTGAGATCGCACGTGCCGACTGCGCCGCCGCCAGCAGCGCGTCGGCGTGGATGTCATCGGAATAGGCGAAGCCGGTCTTTTCGCCGGAAATTGCCCGCACGCCCACGCCCTGTTCGATGGAATGGGCGCCATCCTTGACGATGCCGTCTTCCACGCTCCAGCTCTCGCGGCGGGCATGCTGGAAGTAAAGATCACCGAAGTCCACACCGGGGCCAAGCAACTGGCCGAAGGTGCGCTCCAGGCCAGCGGTATCCAGGCCGCCGGGGCGCAGCAGGCGGTCTTGGGCAAGCGTCAGGGCGATGTCAGTCATGGTTCTCGATCTGGGGATGCGGGGGCGCTCAGGCAAGCCCCGTGAACAGGAAGGCCGCGCTCACCGCGGGCGCGGCAGGCCGGTGACGGTCGGTGGAATGGCCGGCGCCGGTGCCGGCGCGGGTGGTGGAGCCTTGTCGCGGCTGCGTTCGATCACTTCCACCTTGGGCTCCTTCCATGGACCGGTCACCTTGTAGGTACGGGCGCCAATCTCGCCCAACGGCTTGGACAATACCGCATTGGTGGCCGCGCCCAACGCCGCTCCCACCGGGCCACCGGCCACTGCCCCCACCACGGTCAGCAGATTGCCGGCACGCGGGTTGACGTCGATGGTCTGGTCGAACTGCTGGTTGCGCAGGTCGGCCTGGCCGCGGATGGTGATGTTGGCTGCCGGGCCTTCGATCAGCACCTTGTCGGTGCGCGCCATGCCCTGGCCGAACTGCATGCTGCCGTCGATCTGGTTGAACGCGAAGCCCTTGGAGAAGAAGTCGCGGAAGTCGAACATCAGGCGCCGCGGCAGCTGGGTCACGCTGAGCAGGCCCAGCACGCGGCCAGCACCCGGCTCCAGCTCCAGCAGCTGGCCGTTGCGTGCGTGCAGGTCCAGGCGGCCCTGCAGGTTGCCCAGCTGGAAGTCCGACGGCCCCCCGCTCCAGGTGGCCTGCAGCTGGGCCTGGCCGGAGCCACCACGCAGCTGGCCGCCGTAGTCCAGGTTCTGCATCAGTCCGCCCAGATCCTCGCTGCGCACCTGGGCGGTCAGCTCGGTGCGGGCTCCGCCGGCACGGCCCAGCCAGCGACCGCTGATGTCGATCTCCTGGTCCGGCGCGCGGAAGCGCAGCTCGTCCACGTTCAGGCCATTGGCCAACGGTCGTGTGCGCAGCACCGCCTGGCCCAGCACCACCTTGCCGAACTTGAGGTCGGCGATGTCCAGCGCGAACGGCGGCAGCTTGGCCGGGTCCATATCGTTGGCGCCGGCCTGGACCCGGGCCGGTGCGGCCGGTGCATCCGGAGCTGCCGGCAGCGATTGCCAGTGCACACGGTCGAGCTGGCCGCTGATGGTACCGCCGTCAGCATTGGGGACAGTCAGGCGCCCGGCCAGCGACGGGCCCGCCAGGCGCACGTCCAGCGCCTGCGCGCCCGGATGCAGCTGCAACCGGGTCTGCTCGAAAACGCCACCGATCAGCTTCAATTGACCGACCTGCACGTCCACCGCACGCAGCGGCATCGTGTTGTCATCGCTGCCGCCCCGCGCCAGGCCGATCCACTCCAATGCGTCCAAGGTCGGGCTGCGGCCGTTGACGGTCAATCCGCTGGGCGGCGGCTCGCGATCGACATGGTCGCTGCCCAGCGTCACCTGCACGCCGGTCTGGTTGTTGTGGCTGCGCGCGGCCAGCGCCAGGCGCTGGCCGAACGCCACATCGATGCGGCCGGCACCCATCGGCAGCTGTGCGGCCACGGTGGTCGCCAGCGGCTCGGCAGCCGGTTTGTCCAGCGGCGCCGGCAGATCCAGCCGGGTGCCGACCAGATCGGAGCTCAAGCGCAGCTCGCTGGGCGGCGCAGGAGCACCTGGCGCCACCTTGGGCAGGTTGACCGCGATGGTCCACGGCGAGGTCCCGGTGATGTAGGGCTTGAGCCAGGCCATCTCCGGTGCGCGGTCGATCAGCACGCCGGCGTCAAGCGTGGCCGACAGCTTCGATTCGAAGGCCAGTCTGCTGTCGTGCACGTAGCCACCGGCACGCAGGCTCAGCCGGCCGTCCTGGCCGAGGTGGCGCACCGACAGTTCCTCGGCATCGAAACCGCCATTGCTGTAGCGCGCCTGCCCGTGCATGTTGTCGAAGGCGAGCTGGAAACGCTTGTCGACCAGCTTCACGCCGGCCAGGTCAACCGTCCCCTGCAGATGGCCACCGCCTTCATCGTGGTGCAGCGGTTGCAGCAGATCGAAGGTCACATGCGCCGGGCCCGCTGCGGTGAGGTTGTCCAGGGTATCGCCATAGTCCTTGTGCAGCGGGCTCTGCCGCAGCATGGCCAGCAGTCTGCCGGCCTCGCTCTGTGCATCGGCGCGCACGTACAGCGGCTGCTGCCCGAAATCCTGGATGCCCGCCTCGAACTTCTGCACCGCCACGCCGGCCAGGTCGCCGCGCCCATGCATGTCGAAGCCGGGGCCGATGAAGGCGATATCGGCATCGACCTGGCTCATCAGCGGCCAATCATGCTGGAAGCGGATGTCGCCATTGGTGATGTGGCCGGTGGCCTCGAAGCGGCCATCGTTGTTGTCGAACGGCCAGTCGTCCAGGTCACCGGTGACCAGGCCGACGCCGCCACGTACCTGGCCGCCGGCCAGTGCCATGTCCAGCCAGTCGGTGGCGCCCTTGCTCATCTTGGAGTGGATCCAGAAGCGCTTGGCCGCCGTCATCGGCACGTCGTCCAGCTTGGCGGCCAGCTGCAGCCACGGCCGCGTACCGTCGCCCTGGAACCACACACCGCCGCGCACGTCGGCCGCATAGTCGGTACCTTCCACACGCATCGCCGGCGTCCCGATCCGCCAACCACCGCCCTCGTCGCGCCAGCCCACGATCTGCCCGGCCAGCTGCAGGTCGTGGCGCACGCCGAAGCCGGTGGGCCAATCGAACTGCAGCTGCCGTTGCGGCTGCAGCTGCAGGCTGAAGCCGTTGGCATCGCCTTCGAAACGCCCGCCAAGGCCGCGCAGCCCCGGTGAATTGCCGACGCTTGCAAAGCCCAGCGACTGCAGTTCACCCTGCGCCCACAATGGGCCATCGCGTTCGCCGGCCAGCTGCAACGCGCGCACGTCCAGCTGCGGCCTGGACAGGAACAGCCAGCGACGCAGGCCCGGCTCAAGGCGATCGCTCAGGGCCAGCGCACGCAGCGCGATGCCGGCCTGCACTTCACCGGAACGCACCCGCAGCTGTTTGCCGACCTGCAGCTGCAGGCCATCGAGGCGCTGCTCGCCGTCTTCATTCTTCAGCCGCAGCCGCGGTACCTGCAGCGCCCAGCCCTCGGCCTGGCGCTGCCAGCGCAGGCGGGCCTGCAGTCGCTGCAGCTGCAGCTGCGGCGCCGCCATGCCGGGTATCGGTGCGCCATCGATGCGCACGTCGCGCAGGTCCGAATCCGTGGTCACCGCCACCGGCACGAAATCGCGCAGGGTCAACCACAGGTTGAGTTCGCCCTTGCCCTCGCGCAGGCGCACACCGCCGGCCGCCAACAGCGGAGACCAGGCATGGAAATCGACCGGATCGGCGCCCAGCCAGGCCTCGCCGTTGCCACGCGTGCGGTCCACATCCAGCACCGCAGTCAATGGCAGCGCTTCGGCCTGGGCCCAGGCGCGCACGCCCACGCGCAGGCGATCGCCATTGACCCGCAGGCGCAGGTCGATGCGCGGCAGCGTGGTGTCGATGCCCAACGTCGGCGAGTGCACGCCCAGGCGCCCCCCGATCACCTGCAGCTCGCCCAGCCGGCGCAGCGCATCCAGCGGATCTCCACCGTCGGCGGACTGTGGCAGCCCACGCACCGACCAGCGACCGCTTGCATCCTGCTGCAGATCCAGCGCCAGCCCACGCAGGCGCAACTCGGTCAGCGAACGGCCAGGCAACAGGCCGCTGTACATCGATACCAGCACCTCGGCCTCGCCAATGGCCAGGCCGCGGCCCGCGCCGATATGCAGGCCTTTGAGCTGCAGCAACGGGCCACGACGGGTCCAGGCCGTCTGCAGCTGGTCGAAACGCACCGGCTGGCCGGCACGTTCGCTCAGCCAGGCCGCAATCCTGTCGGGGTGGCGCTCGGCCAGCGGCAGCAGCTGGCTGAGGGTGCCCACCAGCAGTGCCAGCCCGACCAGGCCCACCGCGCAGGCGGCAATGAGATGACGGCGGATCCTTCGCAGTCGCAGGCGCGGCGGCGCGCTCATCGGCCACCGCCGGCCTGCAGCCGGCGAGGATCAGAGCAGAACGACATCGAACTGCTCCTGCAGGTATTGCTCGTCCGCCTGGAAGCGGATGCTCTTGCCGAGGAATTCCTCCAGCTCGGCCACCGCCGCCGATTCCTCGTCGGTGATGCGCGCGACCACCTTGGTCGAGGCGATCACCAGCAGGCGCGCGGCGTCGAACTGGCGCACCGCGCGGGTGATCTCGCGGAAGATCTCGTAGGTCACCGTCTCGGTGGTCTTGATGCTGCCGCGGCCGCTGCACTGCGGGCAGGTTTCCGACAGCTGGCGCTCCAGGCTTTCCACCGTGCGCTTGCGGGTCATCTCCACCAGGCCCAGCGGCGAGAAGTCATAGACTGTTGTCTTGGCATGGTCGCGCGCAAGCGCCTTTTCCAGCGTGCGCAGCACCTGGCGGCGGTGCTCGGCATCATCCATGTCGATGAAGTCGATGATGATGATGCCGCCCAGGTTGCGCAGCCGCAGCTGCCGCGCCACCGCCTGCGCAGCCTCCAGGTTGGTGCGGAACACCGTTTCTTCCAGGTTGCGCTGGCCGAGGAACGAACCGGTATTGACGTCGATGGTGGTCATCGCCTCGGTCTGGTCGATGACCAGGTAGCCACCGGATTTCAACGGCACCTGCTTGTCCAGCGCGCGGCCGATCTCGTCCTCCACCCCGAACATGTCGAAGATCGGGCGATCGCCGGAATACAGCTCCAGCTTCTCGGCCAGCACCGGCATGTACTTGGCGACGAAGGCCTGCAGCTGGCCGAAGGTCTCCTTCGAGTCCACCTTCACCTTGTCCACATCCTTGCGGATCAGGTCGCGCACCGAACGCAGCGGCAGGCTCAGGTCTTCATAGATGATGCTGCACGAGGGCGCTTCGCGGCCACGACGCTCGACCACGTTCCACACGCGCGACAGGTAAGCGATGTCCTCGGCGATGGCCTCGGCCGGCTGGCCTTCGGCGTTGGTGCGCACGATGTAGCCGTAGCCGCCGTGCTGCGCCGACAGCTCGGTCACCAGCGCCTTCAGTCGGGCGCGCTCGGCTTCGTCCTCGATGCGCGCCGACACGCCCACCACCTTGGACTGCGGCAGCAGCACCATGTAGCGCGAGGGAATGCTGATCTGCGTGGTCAGGCGTGCGCCCTTGGTGCCGATCGGGTCCTTCACCACCTGCACGACGATGTCCTGGCCGTCACGCAGCAGCTCGACAATCGGCACGCTGGCCGGCGGCGGCAGGGTGGTGTTCTCGGTATCGGCACTGGCCACCGGCGCCGGCCGCACCACGTCATTGGCGTGCAGGAACGCGGCGCGCTCCAGCCCGACTTCGACGAAGGCGGCCTGCATGCCGGGCATGACCCGCTGCACCTTGCCCTTGTAGATGTTGCCGACCACACCCCGGCGCCAGCCACGCTCGATGTGCAGTTCCTGCAGCATGCCATTTTCGATCACCGCGACCCGGGTCTCGCGCGGGGTCACGTTGACCAGGATTTCCTCAGACATCTGCAGCCTCCCTGGCGGCATCGGCGGTGGGGGCCGGCACGCCGCAGCGCGCCAGCAAACGATCGGTGTGCAGCAACGGCAGCCCCATGACGCCGGAGTAGCTGCCGGACAGGTGCTCGATCCAGCGCTCGGCCCCGCCCTGGATGGCGTAGGCACCGGCTTTGTCCAGCGGTTCGCCGGTGGCGACATAGGCGGCGATGTCGGCAGCGTCGATCGGGGCGAAGGTCACTTCGGAAATGACCAGTTCGCTGTCCAGCCCGTCCGCGCCGACCACCACTACGGCCGTCATCACCTGGTGGGTACGCCCGGCAAGACGCGCCAGCATCCCCCGGGCATCGGCAGCGTCGGCGGGCTTTCCAAACACCTCGCCATGCAGCACCACCTCGGTGTCCGAACCAAGCACCCGCGCCTGCGGGTCATTGGCCAGCACCCGGGCCAGGCCGGCGCGCGCCTTGTCGGCGGCGACCCGGCAGACGTACTGTTCGGCGCTTTCAGCGGGCGCACGCTGCTCGACGACCTCCAGATCCAATGCCTGGAAGGGGCGTCCGAGTCGGGCCAGCAGCTGGTTGCGTCGGGGGGAGCGGGAAGCTAGGTAGAGCATCGGCACAGCATAACCTGAGGCCGCCACCTGAATCGTCGGCAACCCGTCCCGGAACGCGTTCAACCCCGAACGGACTCACAACGCGTTCATCGCTACGACACCACCCTCAACGGCACAACAAGGAGATCCCATGCGCCTGACTGCCACCCCGCTGCTGCTCGCCCTGTCCCTCGCCCTTGGAACCTCGATGACCGCCCATGCCGCTCCGTCCTCGCCATCGATCGCCGCACCGGCCGAGGGCACGCTGCTGAACATCTCGGCCAATGCCGAGGCCACCCGCGTGCCTGACGTGGCCACGCTGTCGGCCGGCGTGGTGAGCCAGGCTGCCGATGGCAACAGCGCCATGCGCCAGAACGCCCAGCAGATGGACAAGGTGCTGGCCGCGATCAAGGCCGCCGGCATCGCCGAGCGCGACGTGCAGACCAGCGGCGTCAGCCTCAACCCGCAGTACCGCTACGCCGACAACGAAGCGCCGAAGATCACCGGTTACCAGGCCAGCAACACGGTCAGCCTCAAGGTGCGCGACATCGCCAAGCTCGGCAAGGTGCTGGACGCGCTGGCCGCGCAGGGCGCCAACCAGATCAACGGCCCGAGCTTCGAGATCGACCAGCCGGAACCAGTGTATGACGAAGCCCGCCTGGCTGCGCTGAAGAAGGCCCAGGCCCGCGCCCAGACCTATGCCAAGTCACTGGGCCTGCAGGTGCGCCGCATCGTCAGCATCTCCGAGAACAGCAATGGCGGTTTCCGCCCGATGCCGATGATGCGCACCATGGCGGCCGGTGCGGCGATGGACAAGGCCACCCCGGTCGCGCCGGGTGAATCCACCGTATCGGTCAACCTGGACGTGGTGTTCGAACTGGGTCGCTGAGCCGTTGGTCATTGCCGACAGAGGCGGGTTCCCCAGGGGACCCGCCCTTTTTTCGTGCATTCCGACGGCAGTGGCTGAAGGCCAGCCCAACACGGGTGCCCCTGCCTCTATGCAGTGGTCGCCCGGGCGCGCTACTGATGCACTGCCAGCCGCGTGCGGCAACCCCGCCACGGGCCCTGGTGCGTTGAGGACTTCGTCACTGGCATGGAGGTGGACCATGGTTCGTACGTATCCCGTTGCATCCCTGCACTTCGACCCCGCCCGCGTTGCCGCCTGGAGCGCGGCGATCGCCCTGCACCTGCTGGCCTTCCTGTTGCTGCTCATCCCTGCGACCTACCAGGCCGTGCAGGCCCCGCGTGAAAAGACCACGGTCAGGCTGATCGAGAAGATCCCGCCAACGCCGCCGCCCCCGGTGCTGGAACCGCCCAGGGAGGTCGCCCGGGTCGTACCGAAGCCACAGACGCAGCCGGCCGCGCCGCCGCTTCCAGCTCCTACCGCAACCGTGGAAGAAGCCCAGGGCATCGCGCTGCCGGCCGCCGAACCGGCCCCGCCCCAGCTTGCACCGAGCATCGATGCCTCCGCACCACTGGCCGGCGCCCAGCTGCAGTACCGCAGCGCCCCGCCGCCGGCCTATCCGCTGGCGGCATTGCGCAACCGCGAACAGGGCACTGTGCTGTTGCGGGTAGAGGTGGACACCCGCGGGCAGCCGACGGGGGTCAGCATCGAGCGCAGCAGCGGTTCGCGCAGCCTGGACCAGGCCGCGCGCCTGCAGGTGCTCCGGCACTGGCGCTTCGAGCCGGCCCAGCGTGATGGCGTGGCGGTACCGGCCATCGGCATGGTGCCGGTGCAGTTCTCGCTGCCGGAGTGAAGTGATCGCCGGCCCGGCCACCTGCCGGGCCGGCGCTTCCCTGCACGTGCCAACGGACGGAACCGGATCAACCGTTACCGATTAAGCAAAAATTCACGACTTCGTCACCTACCGGAAACCTAGATTGATCCGTCCCGGAATCTTCCGGAGACAGCCCTCAACGCTACGGTTTTCCAGTTAGGAGAGAAGCTGTGAAACACCTGATCCAACGGCCCGCCAGCCGCCGCCGCAGCACTCTGGCATCGTCCATCACCCATATCCTTACCGGCAGCACCCTGTTGCTGGTTGGCGCCGCGGCTTCCACCTCCGCCTTCGCGCAGGATAAGGCCACCAACCTGGACCGCATCACGGTCACCGGTTCGAACATTCCGCGCACCAACACTGAAACGCCGTCGCCGGTGCAGGTAGTAACCCGCCAGGAAATCGACCGCACCGGCAAGACCACGGTTGCCGAATACCTGCAGACCCTGACCGCTGATGGCTCCGGCTCCATCCCCAAGACCTTCGGCAACGGCTTTGCCGGTGGTGGCGCCGGCATTTCGCTGCGCGGCCTGGGCGCGGGCTCGACCCTGGTCCTGTTGAACGGCCGCCGCATGGCCACCTACGGCCTGGCCGACGACGGCCAGAAGGTCTTCACCGACCTGAGCACCATTCCGCTCGATGCCGTCGAGCGCGTGGAAGTGCTCAAGGACGGCGCCTCGGCAATCTATGGCTCCGATGCCATCGCCGGCGTGGTCAACATCATCCTGCGCAGCGACTTCCAGGGCGCCATCCTGCGTGGCTCCTATGGCCTGTCCGGTGACAGCGATGGCGACGCGAAAAAGGCGACCCTGACCGCCGGCACCGGCGACCTGGCCACTGACGGCTGGAATGCCTTCTTCAGCCTGGACGTCGGCAAGACCGACGCGATCAAGATCAGCGATCGCAAGAACCGCAAGTGGATCGGCACCGGCGACATCCGTCCTTGGGGCTATGGCAACAATGCCCAGTTCCTCGGCGGCGCCTACCTCAATGGCCGCACCAGCGGAGGCGTCGGTCCGAATGGCTCGGTGTATGACGACCGCAATGTCACAGCGACCAATCCCGCAAGGCTCGTGCCACTGCCCGGCTGCCAAGGCCTGACCACCATCCCGGGCCAGACCGACGCGTCGGTGGCGGCCCAGGGCTGCCTGTGGGATCCGGCGCAGCAGTTCCGTGATCTCACGCCTGAAGAGAAGTACGTCAACGTGTTCGGCCGCGCCAGCTTCGCCTTCGGCGAAGGCGGCGAGGTCTACACCGAGATCGGCTACTCGAAGAAGGAAACGATCTTCAGCAACACACCGTCCGGCGTCTCCGGCAGCTGGGGCTATCCCCTTGGCCCGCGCAATGCCAGCAGCGGCCCGGGCGCCGTGGTGCTGTCGCCGACCCATCCCGACAATCCGATCCAGGGCCAGGCCTCGCGCCTGCGCTACTCGGCCTGGGATGTCGGCCCGCGCGTGACCAACAACACCAATGAGTTCAACCGCTTCCTGGTCGGCGTCAAGGGCAACTGGGGTGACTGGAGCTACGACACCGCCTACCTGCACTCCGGTACCGATCTGGTGAACAAGCGCACCGGGTTCCTGCGCTACAGCGCTGTACAGTGCGCGCTGGGCAACCCGAACTGTGCCGGCGGCGTGTGGCGTATTGGCGACAATGCCAACCTCAACTCGCAGGCGCTGTACGACTACATCTCGCCGACCATCAGCGCACGCGCCAAGTCCAGCCTGGACATGTTCGACTTCACCGTGTCGCGCAGCCTGATGGACCTGAAAGGTGGTCCGCTGGGCCTGGCAATCGGTACCGAGTGGCGCAAGACCAGCAACAGCCTGACCCCGCAGACTTACACCGACCAGGGTGACATCATTGGCCTGGGCTATTCGGCCTATGACGGTACGCAGAATGTCTACGCCGGCTACGTCGAACTGTCGGCACCGGTGCTGGAGCAACTGGAACTTTCCGGCGCGCTGCGTTACGACAAGTACGAAAGCGGCGAAGGCAAGGCCACGCCGAAGCTGGGCATCAAGTGGACCCCAGCCGACTGGATCGCCCTGCGTGCCAGCTACGCCGAAGGCTTCCGCGCCCCCAACCCGGCCGAGAACGGCGATGGTGGCCTGGCCGCCTTCTCCAACGCCCGCGATCCGGTGCGCTGCGCCGTCAGCCCGCCGGCCGATGTCGGCACCAACTGCAGCTCGCGCCCGGTCGCGATCATCACCCGCCCCAACAAGGACCTGAAGCCGGAAGAGTCCAAGAGCTACTCGGTGGGCATCGTGCTGCAGCCGACCTCCACCACTTCGATGACCGTGGATGCCTGGCAGATCAAGCGCACCAACGAAATCGCCCAAGGCTCCACGGCCGATGCCATCGCCGCCGGCAACGTGCTGCGTGACATCGACCTGATCAACGGCATCGCTGGCACCGGCAGCATCCTGGCGGTCAACACCGCGTACATCAATGCGGCATCCACGCGCGTGCGCGGTATCGATACCGATATCCGCCAGACCTTCGATATCGGCCCGGGCCAGCTGGAAATGGACCTGCAGTGGAGCCATGTGCTGAAGTACGAGCGCACCGACTCCGACGAGACCTTCGACTATGCAGGCACCCACGGCAACTGCGACGTGACCAACTGCATCGGTACGCCAAAGGATCGGATCAACTTCGGTACCACCTGGCGTCAGGGGCCGTGGAGCGTGAGCGGCGTCGCCAACTACATCTCCAAGATGGACAACAAGGATTTCCGTGGTCCGGACGGTTCGTACCAGTTCTCCTACGCCGACGGTACCGACGTCACCAAGATCTCCTCGTTCACCACCTTCGATCTGTCCGGCCGCTGGAACATCACCGAAGCCTTCGAACTGAACGCCTCGGTGCAGAACGTGTTCGATCGCATTGCTCCGCTCGATCCGACCACCTACGGTGGCGTGAACTACAACCCGCTGCACTTCAGCGGCGCCATCGGTCGCTACTTCACCGTCGGCGCCAAGTACACCTTCAAGTAATACCGTTCAACGCATCAACTTCGGAGGCCCGGGCAGCAGCCCGGGCCTTCGTCGTTGCACGCCTTGCATGCACGTTCACGGGCACGTGGCTACCGTGTGCAAGCGGCACTACCGCCGCAGGGGATCACCATGGCCACGACATCGCAACGCCTGGGCCTGCCCGCGTTGACTGCACTGGTAGTTGGCTCGATGGTAGGCGCCGGCATCTTCTCATTGCCGCAGAACGTGGCGCGCAGCGCCGGGCCGGCCGCCGCGCTGATCGGCTGGGCGGTCAGTGGCGCCGGCATGCTGATGCTGGCCTTCGTGTTCCAGGCCCTGGCCAACCGCCGGCCGGATCTTGATACCGGCATCTACGCATACGCGCGTGAGGGCTTCGGCAACTACATCGGGTTCTCTGCGGCCTGGGGCTACTGGGTCGCCTCGGTGCTTGGCAATGCCAGCTTCTTCGTGCTGATCTTCAGCGGCCTCGGCCATTTCCTGCCAGTGTTCGGCGAAGGCAACACGCCTGCCGCCGTGGCGGCGTCGTCAGTGCTGCTGTGGACCGTGCACCTGCTGGTGCTGCGTGGCCTGCGTACGGCGGCCATTGTCAATGGCCTGGTGACGGTGGCCAAGCTGCTGCCGATCACGCTGTTCCTGATCCTGGCAGCAGGTGCGTTCCGCATGGAGGTGTTCCGTGCCGATTTCCTTGGCACGCCCGCGCTCGGCGATCTCGGCCAGCAGCTGCGCGGCATGATGCTGGTGACCGTGTGGGTATTCATCGGCATCGAGGGCGCCAGCATCTATTCACGGCGTGCGGCGCGCCGCGCCGACGTTGGCCGCGCCACGGTGATCGGTTTCCTGGGGGTCTGGCTGCTGCTGGTGCTGGTCAGCCTGCTGTCGATGGGCGTGCTGTCGCAGGCCGAACTGGCCGGGCTGCCCAATCCGTCGATGGCCTATGTGCTGCGCGCCATCGTCGGCGAATGGGGCGCGACGGTAATCATCATCGGTTCGATCATCTCCGTCCTCGGTGCATTGCTGGCCTGGGTGCTGCTGTGCGCCGAAGTGCTCTATGCCGCTGCGGGCGACGGCACCATGCCCGCCTTCCTCGGCCGCGAGAACGCGCGTGGTGTGCCGGCCAATGCACTGTGGTTGAGCAATGGCCTGATCCAGTTGTTCCTGCTGCTGGTGCTGGTCAGTTCGGGCAGCTACACCGGGCTGGTGCTGCTCGCTGCGTCGATGAGCCTGGTGCCCTACTTCCTGTCCACGGCATTCGGCGTGCAGCTGGCCTGGCGCGGGCAGGCCTACGCCGATGAGCCCAGTGTGCGCTGGCGTGATTTCGCGGTTGCGCTGCTGGCCAGTGCGTACGCGCTGTGGCTGGTGTATGCCGGCGGCCTCGACAACCTGCTGTTGTCGGTGTTGCTGTACGTGCCCGGCGTGGTGCTGTTCGCACTGGCCCGGCGCCAGCGCGGCGAGCTGGTATTCACGCGTTGGGAATGGGTGCTGTTCGGCGCGATCCTGGCGGTGGCGATCGCCACGCTGGTCGCGTTCTGGAAGGGCCTGATTACGCTGTAGCGCCGAGCCCATGCCCGGCTTCGAGGATGCAGCCGAGCATGGCCTCGGTTCTACAACACGAAAAAAAAACCTGCATCTTGCGATGCAGGTTTCTCAAGGTGGCGCCCGAAGTTGGACTCGAACCAACGACCCCCTGATTAACAGTCAAGTGCTCTAACCGGCTGAG
The DNA here is from genome assembly GCF_054083135.1 of Stenotrophomonas maltophilia group sp. LNF247. Lineage (NCBI taxonomy): Bacteria > Pseudomonadati > Pseudomonadota > Gammaproteobacteria > Lysobacterales > Lysobacteraceae > Stenotrophomonas > Stenotrophomonas maltophilia group sp. LNF247. Next base: position 111,289 of record NZ_JBSRQL010000011.1, on the reverse strand, counting down.
CTATTCGGGCAGACGACTAGTATAACCATTCTTCACGCGCGATGGTAGGGGTGATTGGCGATCATTGCGGCAGCCCGATACAGCTGCTCGGCCACCACCAGCCGCACCAGCATGTGCGGCAGCGTCAATGGTCCAATCGACCACTTCTCATCGGCCAACGCGGATACTTCCGGCGAATGCCCTTCCGGGCCACCGATCAGGAACGCCAGGTCCCTGCCCTGCCCGCGCCAATGCTCCAGGCGTTGTGCCAGCTGTTCGGAGCTGAGCTGGCGGCCCGGCACATCCAGCGCCACCACATAAGCGTTCTTCGGCAGCGCAGCGATTACCCGCCTGCCTTCATCCTCCGTGGCGCGGCGCGGATCGCGGCCCTTGCCGCGCAGGCCAGGCTCGATTTCGACCAGCTCGAACGGCAGCCAGTGCGACAGCCGCTTCTGGTACTCGGCGAAGCCCTGCGCGACCCAGCTGGGGGCGCGTTCACCGGTGGCGATCAGGCGGGCTTTCATCAGCGGTCCTCCAAAACGTCGACGGCGCCATCGGCGCCGTCGAAGGGATGCATCATCGTGTGGCTCAGGCCACTTCGTCGTCGCTGGACGGCGGCTGGTCGCCGACGGTCCACAGGCGCTCGAGGGCGTAGAACTCACGCACGCGCGGCAGCATCACGTGGACGATCACGTCGCCCAGGTCGACCAGCACCCACTCGGCCTCGCGCTCGCCTTCCACGCCCAGTGGCATCACGTCCAGGTTCTTGGCGAAGCGCACGACTTCATCGGCAATCGACTTGACGTGGCGGGTCGAGGTGCCCGAAACGACGATCATGTAATCGGCAACGCTGGACCGGCCGCGCACGTCGATCTCGACCAGGTCCTTGGCCTTCAGGTCTTCGGTGGCTTGGCGGACGCTGGCCAGCAGTTCCGGCACGGACGGCGGCGGGCTGGGAAGATCGACCTTGATGGTCTGGGGCTGGGTCTGGTTGCTCAAAGTGGATCGACTCGATAAACGTGGGGGCGATTATACGGGGATGGCGCGGCCGCGCCATTCACGCCGTGGCCGGGCGGTACAGCCCGTGTGCAGCGACATAGTCGGCCACGGCCGGTGGCAGCAGTGCGCGCCAGGGGCCGCCAGCGGCAATCTGCGAGCGCACGGCGCTGGCTGATTCCTCGCGCAGCGGGTGGTGCAGGCGCAGGACGCGCCCGGCCGGGCTGGCGAACAGGGCCTGCTCATTGTCGGCCCAGCGCCCTTGCAGGGCACGCCCCAGCTCGCCATCGATCGACGCCTGCAACGGACTGCCCGGCCGTTCGGCCACCACGAAGTGGGCCAGGTCGAACAGGGCCTCCCATTCGTGCCAGCCGGACAGGCCCAGCAGGCTGTCGGCGCCCACCAGCCAGGCCAGCGGCCGGCTCGGGCCCAGCTCGCCACGCAGCTCGCGCAGGGTGTCGACGGTGTACGACGGACGACCGGGGCAGCGGGCGGCACGATCCAGTTCGCGGCGGTCCAACAACAGCCCCGGCTCGTCGCCGATGGCCAGCGACAACATCGTGCAGCGCTGCTCAGCGGTGGCACCGGGCACCGCGCGGTGCGGCGGATCGGCGGCCGGCAGCAGGCGCACGGCGACCTGCAGTTCATCACGGGCCGCACGCGCGATCGCCAGGTGCCCCAGGTGCACCGGATCGAAGGTGCCCCCGTAATAGATCCGCAGGCTCATTGCTCAGGCCCGCGCCAACAGGCGCACGGCACGCGGTTCGGCCACCACCACCAGCAGGCGCTCCAGCGCCAGCCAGGCATCACCCTCGGCGCGGCCCTTGGCGATGCGGTCAACCAGCCCGGCTTCGGCCACGAAGCGTTCCCAACGCTTGCTTTCCGGATGCCGCTGCAGCGCGCGCTTGTACGGGGCCTGCCGCGATTCCCAGATACCGCGCGATTTCATTTCAGCCGCCAGGTTGCCGCCACGGGCCTGCACCCGGGCCAGGCCAGCGCCCGCCAGCAGCTCGCGGATCACCATCGGCATCAGCGCAGCCACCGCCTCGCCCTCGCCGCGCAGTCCGGCCAGCATGCGCAGCACCGCCGGCGGTTGGCCGGAAAAGGCCGCTTCCACCAGCCGGAACACGTCATAGCGGGCGGCATCGGCCACCAGCGACTCCATGCGCTCCACGTCCAGCGGCTGGCCATCGGCCAGCAACGCCAGCTTGTCGATTTCCTGGGCAGCAGCCAGCAGATTGCCTTCCACCCGCTCGGCCAGGCGCTGCACGGCGGCAGGATCGGCACGCAGTCCCTTGCCACGCAGGCGGCGCTCGATCCAGTCCGGCAATTCATGCGGCTTGACCGCCCAGGCCACCGACAGCACGCCGATGCGGTTGATCGCTTCGGCCCACTTGCCCTGGTGGGCCTTGCTCCATTCACTTGCGGTGATCATCAGCACCACGTCCGGCGCCGGGTTGGCACAGAACTGGCTGATCACTTCGGCCCCGTCCTTGCCAGGCTTGCCGCTGGGCAGGCGCACCTCAACCAGGCGGCGGGCACTGAACAGGCTGGGCGCGTTGAAGCTGGCGTCGAGCTGGTTCCAGTCGAAATCACGGCCATCGGCGTCGAACACTTCACGTTCGCCAATGCCGGCGGCGCGTGCGCGTGCGCGGATGGCGTCAGCTGCCTCCAGCACACGCAGGGTTTCCGGGCCGGCAATCAGGTAGACCGGCGCCAGCGCGGTATCAGCGCCCTGGCTGGCCAGCTGCTCCGGACGCAGTTCCATGGCCGCGGCTCAGTGCTTGGCTGCGGGGACCGGCTCGGCCGGTACCGCGCCTTCAATCGGCTTGGCTTTCGGCGCCGACAGGCTGCCGCCCTTCTCGAGCTCGGCACGCACCACGCTGTCGATGCGGCGGATGATCGAGGCGGACATTTCCCGGCGCAGCTCGTTGGCCAGGATCTCGCGTTCGGTGGTGGTACCGGTGGCGTCGGTCGGTGGCGACACGTAGTCACGCGAGAGCTCGATCACCTGCTGCGGCACCAGTTCGCTGCCATCCTCGCGACGGAAGATGAAGATCACCGCATAGCGCAGGCTGTACTCCTGGGCGCGGCCCTGCGAGTCGATGGCGATCGGCAGGTCGCCCCAGCGCTCGGACAGCACCTGCAACTGGGTACTGGGTTCGTTGCTGTCCTCATCAGCCAGCCTGGCACCGGAAGCCAGCAGGCTGCGGTTGAGCAGCTTGACCAGTTCACTGTACGGGGCGGTGGATACCACCTTCACCGGGGCGGTGTCGGTGGGCAGCATCAGCTTGTTGCGCAGATGGAAGCCGCAGCCGGCAAGGCCGAGGACAAGAACGAGGGCAAGCAGGATTCGGGTCATGGAGACAGTCTGGCGGAGCCGGGCGATCACGGCAACACACAGCCTGCCCGAAGCCGCGTGAATGCAGGGCCATCAGACGCCTGGCCCTGCACCGGAATGGCACCGGCCACCTCGCGGGCGCCGGTGCGGATACATCAGGCGGCGACGATGTTCACGATCTTGCCCGGCACGATGATGATCTTGCGCACCGTCAGGCCTTCCAGGAACTTGGCCGCGTTGGGCTCGGCCAGCGCCAGTGCCTCCACCTGCTCGCGCGCGGCGTCGGCCGCCACGTCGATGGTGCCACGCAGCTTGCCGTTGACCTGCACCGCCAGGGTCAGCGCGTCGCGCACCAGCGCACTGGCATCGGCCTGCGGGAACGGTTGGTCTTCCAGCAGCGTCTCCGCGTGACCCAGCACCTGCCACAGGGCGTGGCTGGCATGCGGGGTGATCGGGTTCAGCAGCAGCACGATGGCCTGCAACGCTTCCTGGCGCACCGCACGGCCCTGCTCACTGCCGTCCTCGAACTTGGCCAGTGCGTTCATCAACTCCATCACCGCAGCGATCGCGGTGTTGAAGCTGTGGCGGCGGCCGTAGTCGTCACCGACCTTGCCGATGGTTTCGTGGGTCTTGCGGCGCAGCGCCTTCTGGTTGGCGTCCAGTGCTGCAACATCCAGCGCCGGGGCGGCGCCGTCGGCGGCATGCTTCTGCACCTGGGCCCAGAGGCGGCGCAGGAAGCGGGCCATCCCGTCCACGCCGGCCTCGTTCCACTCCAGCGACTGCTCCGGCGGCGCGGCGAACATCGAGAACAGGCGCACGGTGTCGGCGCCGTACTTGCCGACCATCGCCTGCGGGTCCACGCCGTTGTTCTTCGACTTGGACATCTTCTCGGTGCCACCGACCACCACCGGCTGGCCGTCGGCGATCAGGGTGGCGCCGGTGATGCGGCCGCGCTCGTCGCGCTGCACTTCCACATCGGCCGGATTGATCCAGTCCTTCGAGCCGTCCGGGTTCGGGCGGTAATAGGTTTCGGCGATCACCATGCCCTGGCACAGCAGGTTGCGCGCCGGTTCGTTGCTGTCCACCATCCGCGCGTCGCGCAGCAGCTTGTGGTAGAAGCGGAAATACATCAGGTGCAGGATCGCGTGCTCGATGCCACCGATGTACTGGTCCACCGGCAGCCAGTAGTTGCCGCGCTTGTCGACAGCGTCACGGGCACCCGGCGAGGTGTAGCGGGCGTAATACCAGCTCGATTCCATGAAGGTGTCGAAGGTATCGGTCTCGCGCTCGGCCGCACCGCCGCAGTCCGGGCAGGTGGTCTTGCGCCATTCCGGGTCGGTCTTGATCGGCGAACCGGTACCCGAGAACGCCACGTCCTCCGGCAGCACCACCGGCAGTTGTTCTTCCGGCACCGGCACCGCGCCGCACTTGGCGCAGTAGATCACCGGAATCGGGCAGCCCCAGTAGCGCTGGCGGCTCACGCCCCAGTCGCGCAGGCGGTAGTTGACGCGGCGCTGGCCCTGGGCCTTGCGCTCGAAGCGTTCGGCCAGCGCTTCGAACGCGCCCTGGAAGTCCAGGCCGTCGAATTCGGCCGAGTTGACCAGCTCGAAGGCACGGCTCTTGTCGCTGTACCAGTCCTGCCAACGGCTGCCGTCCCAGGTGCGCTCTTCGTCGGTGCGCGGATCCTTCAGCGCGATGACCTGCTTGATCGGCAGCCCGTACTTGTTGGCCACTTCATTGTCGCGCTGGTCATGGCCCGGCACCGCCATCACCGCGCCGGTGCCGTAGCCCATCAGCACGAAGTTGGCGACCCACACCGGGACCGGCTCGCCGGTCACCGGGTGCAGCGCGCGCAGGCCGGTATCCATGCCGCGCTTTTCCTGGGTTTCCAGCTCGGCTTCGGACACCCCCCCCTGCTTCAGGTCGACCAGCAGCGCGGCCAGTTCCGGATTGTTCTTCGCCGCGTGCAGCGCCAGCGGGTGTTCGGCGGCAATCGACACGAAGGTCACGCCCATCACCGTGTCCGGGCGGGTGGTGAACACACGCAGCGGGTCCAGCGCGCTGCCGTCGACATCGCGCACGTCGAACTGGATCTCCAGGCCTTCGGAACGGCCGATCCAGTTACGCTGCATGGTCTTGACCGATTCCGGCCAGCCGTCCAGCTCGTCCAGGCCATCCAGCAGCTCCTGGGCATAGTCGGTGATGCGCAGGAACCACTGCGGGATCTCGCGCTTCTCGACCAGGGCACCCGAGCGCCAGCCGCGGCCGTCGATGACCTGCTCGTTGGCCAGCACGGTCTGGTCGACCGGGTCCCAGTTCACCACCGCATTGCGGCGATAGGCCAGGCCCTTGCGCATCAGGCGGGTGAACATGCGCTGCTCGTGGACGTAATAGTCCGGGCGGCAGGTGGCGAACTCGCGCGACCAGTCGATGGCGTAGCCCAGCGACTTCAGCTGGCTGCGCATGTGGTCGATGTTCTTGTAGGTCCACGCCGCCGGCGCGGTCTTGTTCTTGATCGCGGCGTTTTCCGCCGGCAGGCCGAACGCGTCCCAGCCCATCGGCTGCAGCACGTTGTGGCCGGTCATGCGCTTGTAGCGGCTGATCACGTCGCCAATCGTGTAATTGCGCACGTGGCCCATGTGCAGCGCACCGGACGGGTACGGAAGCATCGACAGGCAGTAGTACTTCGGCTTGTCCGAAGTCTCGTCGACCTCGAAGGCACGGGTAGCGTCCCAGTATTGCTGGGCGGCGGATTCAACCTGCTGCGGGTCGTAGGCGTTGGTTTCAGCGCTGGTCATGGAACACGCGGATGCGGCGGCAAAGCGGTACAGCGTACCGCAGTGCGGCAAACGTCTCCAATCCTGCCCGCCGGAGGCAGGCGCCGCGACGCCCCGGGAGGCGTCTCAGCGTGGGCGCGACAGCGGCAGGGCCGCCCCCAGCCAGACTGCCCAGCACGCAAACGCCAGCCGTTGTGCCAGCGGCGCCGGCAGTACGCCCTGCAGGGCAAACGCGGCCAGCGCGGCCAGCATGCCGCAGCCCAGCGCCAGTACGCCCAGCGCGCGGCCATGCACCTGGCGCAGACCGGATACGGCCAGCAGCAGGGTTCCGGCGACAAAACCCAGCACCCAGATCATCCAGGCGCTGGCATGCAGTTGGCTGGCCGGCCCGTGCAGGTCATCCACATCCAGCGGCAGCAACCCCATCGCGGCGAAGGCCAACCCGGCCAGCAGCAGCATCTGGCTGCCCACCCGTGGCGCCCAGCCGGCGGTTGCCGGCAGCCCGCGGCGCAGGCACTCGGCCACGATCGCCGCCAGCAGGCCCGGCAGCACGAAGCCCAGCAGATTGAAGGCCAGCGCATGCGGCACCCCCTGCGCGCCCAGCAGTGCCACCGGATGACGGGCTTGTGCGTAGCCGTCCAGGCCGGCGCCGAAACCGATCACCGCCAGTACAAACAGCAGCGCGGCGACCAGGCCAGGCAGGCGCAGCAACGGTGACAGGGACGACATGCAGACTCCGGAAAGTACGGCGAGAGGAAGACTGCATTGTCAGGCATTTACCACAACCCGGGTTGAGACCGGCATCGATCGTCACCATAGAATCGGACTCCAGACGCCAAACGATGCCTCCCCCATGACCGAGACGACCTACGTATTCGACGCCACCACTGCGACCTTCGAGGCCGAAGTCCTGCAGAAGTCGCTGCAGACGCCGGTGCTGGTCGACTTCTGGGCCACCTGGTGCGGGCCGTGCAAGACCCTGGGCCCAATGCTGGAAAAACTGGCCGCCGAGTACAACGGCGCCTTCGAACTGGCCAAGGTCGATGTCGACAAGGAACAGCAGATCGCAGCGGCCTTCCAGATCCGCTCGGTGCCGACCGTGTTCCTGGTCAAGGGCGGCCAGCTGGTGGACGGCTTCCCGGGCGCGATTCCGGAAGGCCAGCTGCGTGAGTTCCTGGCCCAGCACGGCATCGTGCCGGCCGATGTCGGCGACGCCGCGCCCGAAGATGACGCCCCGCTGGACCCGCAGGCGCAGGTCGATGTGCTGCGTGCCCAGATCGCCGCCGAGCCGGACAAGGACGAACTGAAGCTCGACCTGGCCCTGGCCCTGCTGCAGATCGGTGGCGTGGACGAAGCCGGCACCCTGATCGACGGCCTGCCCGCCAATCTGGCCACCGACGACCGCGCCGTGCGTGCCCGCGCCCGCCTGGCCTTCGCCGCCGCGCTGAAGGATGCCCCGGCCGCTGAAGTGCTGGACGCCCGCATCGCCGCCGATGGCAAGGACCTCAAGGCCCGCCATCTGCGCGGCGTGCAACTGTTGCTCGGGGGCCATGACGAAGCTGCGTTGGCCCAGTTCCTGGAAATGCTGCGGATCGACCGCACGTTCGAGGAAGGGCTGCCGCGCAAGGCCCTGATCGACGCCTTCAATGTGATCTCCGACGAGGACCTGGTCGGCCAGTACCGTCGCCGGATGGCCTCGCTGCTGTTCTGAACGGGAGCCGTCCTCGTTCAGAATCCCTGCACTGAACGCGGGCAATAATGCACTGGATGGCGGCCGTGCGGCCGCCACGATCCGTTCGGGGGGATGAGGTCGGGGCCATGGGGTCTTGCAGCTGCGCCCCCGCATTGCCGGGATTGCAAACTGTGACCTTCGTCCGCTCGCTGTCGTTCGCCATGCGCTTCCAGGGCGCGCTGCTCTGCGCTCTTCTCTTCCTGCCGGCCATTGCCGCGGCCCAGGACTGGAACTATCGGGTCCGTCCCGGCGATACCCTGTGGGACCTGGGTGGCCTGTATCTCAAGCCCTCGGTACGCTGGCAGCAGCTGCAACAGCACAACCGCATCGACAACCCCTACCAGCTGCCGCCGGGGCAGCTGCTGCGCTTCCCGATCAGCTGGCTGCGCATCGAACCAGCCCCCGCCCGCGTGCTGTCGGTAAGGGGCAAGGTCGAACTGTCCGGCGCCGATGGCAGCGCCACGCGCGCGCTACTGGCCGGGGAACAGCTTCGCATCGGTGACACGGTGCAGACCGAGGGCGACTCCAGCGTCACGCTTGAATTCGCCGACGCTTCCCGCCTGCAGCTGCGCGAGCATTCCCGGCTGCGCCTGGACCAGCTCAGCCGTTACGGCCACACCGGCATGGTCGATACCCGCGTGCGCCTCCAGCAGGGCCGCGCCAGCAACCGGGTGACGCCTGCCCGTGGCCCCGCCTCGCGCTACATCATCGATGCACCTACGGCGACCAGCAGCGTACGCGGTACCGTATTCCGGGTCAGCGCCGGTGACGCCGGCCACGTGGCTGCCACCGAAGTGCTGCAGGGCAAGGTGCAGGTCGGCAACATCCACGGCAAGCGCCTGGTCCAGCCTGGACAGGCCAGCCTCAGCAGCAGCGCCGATACGGCGCCGGATGCTGTCTCCGCGCTTCTTCCAGCACCGCAGCTGCGCAGCGACGGCATGCGCCTGGCGCCCTTGCCGGCCCTCCTCGCCTGGGACCCCGTCGACGGCGCCGCCCGCTACCGCGTTGAAGTGGTGCTGTCGGCAACGCCGGAAATCCTGCTGTTTGCCGCCACCACCACCGATACCCGGCTGGCGATCGGCGACCTGCCCCCCGGCCAGTTGCGTATCCTGTTGCGCGCCGTGGATGCGCAAGGTGTGGAAGGCCTCGACGCCAGCGCCGATTTCGAACTCGGCGACCAGCCCCCGCCGCCACTGACGGTGGCCCCGCTGCACGGGCAGACCATCAACAGCGACCGACCGCGCTTCCGTTGGAGCCAGGCGCCCGGTGCGCGCAGCAGCGTGCTGCAGATTGCCGCCGAGCCGAACTTCGAGCAACCGCTGCAGGAACAAAGCACCCCGGGCACCGACCTGCGCCTGGCGCAGCCGCTGCCGCCCGGCCAGTACTTCTGGCGGGTGGCCTCGCGCGATGGCAACGGCCACCAGGGCCGCTATGGCCAGGCCCTGCCCTTGCAACTGAGCAATGAACCGGTCGACCCGGCCCTGCAGCCGCCTGAGGCCACGCGTGGCGAACTGACCCTCCGCTGGCAGGCCGGCAGCGAAGGCCAGCGGTACCGGGTGCAGGTGGACCGTCGAGGCGACTTCCGGGCACCCCTGGTCGACCGGACCGTAAGCGAGCCGCAGGTCAGCTTCAAGCAGCCGTGGAGCGGCACCCTGCATGTGCGCGTGCAGTACATCGACGACGACGGGCATGCGGGCGAGTACTCGCCGGCCCAGCAGATCAAGCTGCCTTGCCGTCTGTGCTACGGCGCTGGTGGCGGCGCCCTGCTGCTGTTGCTGTTGTTATGAGGCGCTCGCCGCTGCCGTGGTCGAAGCGGATTCTGCTGGCACTGCTGGCCGGCGTGCTGACGGTGATCGCCAGCCACGGCCAGTGGCTGTGGCGCCAGGACGAAGCCGCCTATGACGCCATGGTTGGGAATTGGGAGTACCGCCCCGACCCCAGCGTGCTGATCGTGGCCATCGACGAGGGCAGCCTGCAGCGCATCGGCCAATGGCCCTGGCCCCGTTCGGTCCATGCGCGCCTGCTGGACCGGCTGACCGACGCCGGTGCCGAGCGCATCGCACTGGACCTGATGCTGTCTGAGCCGGATCGACGCGACAGCCAGCAGGACGATGAACTGGCCACAGCGATCCGCCGCAGTGGCCGGGTGGTGCTGCCAGTGCTGGCGGCGCCGGCCGCCGGCGACCGCATGGCCGAGGAAATGCTGCCGATTCCGCAGATCGCGAGCAGTGCTGCGGCAATCGGCCATACCGATGTGGAAGTGGACGGCGATGGCGTCGCGCGCGGTGTGTATCTGCATGCGGGCATCGGCCAGGCCCATTGGCCGGCGTTGGGCCTGGCGCTGGCCGACCTGCCGCCGGGCACGGTGCACGGCCTGCCCGATCCCGATCCGCAGATCGGTTCGCCCTATCAGTGGCGACGCGACGACTACGTGCGCGTGCGCTATGCGGGGCCGCCCGAGCGCCTGCCGCAGGTGTCCTATGCCGACGTACTTGATGGTCACGTGGACACGGCGATGCTGCATGGCCGCCGCATCGTGGTGGGCATGACGGCCAGCGGCATCGCACCGCGGCTGTTGACCCCGACCACCCGCGAGTACTGGATGAGCGGCAGCGAATACCAGGCCAACATCGCGTCGATGCTGCTGCAGCACAAGCAGATCGATCTGCTGCCACGCCTCTGGCAGCACGCCATCAGCGGCGTGCTGGCCGCGTTGTGCGTGCTCCTGCTCGGCCTGCGCCTGCCATGGCTTGCCGCACTGTGCTCGCTGCCGCTTCCACCGCTGCTGAGCTGGTTGCTGTTGCGTGCCGGTGACCTGTGGTGGGCACCGGCAAGCGCAATGCTGGGCATCCTGCTGGTGTTGCTGTCCTGGGCGATCTGGCGGATCTCGGCCTGGCACCGCCAGGCCAACCGTGATGCGCTGACCGGCCTCGGCAATCGCCTGCGTTTCGAGCAGTCACTGCAGCAGGAATGCGATGCCGCGCGCCGCAGTGGCAGGTCCTTGAGCCTGGCACTGATCGACGTCGACCATTTCAAGCGCCACAACGACCGCCACGGGCATCAGGTCGGCGACCGCGTGCTGCGCGATGTTGCACGGCTGATCGGTGCGCATGCTCGGCGCCCACGCGACATGGCCGCGCGCTACGGTGGCGATGAGTTCGCACTGGTGCTGCCGGATACCCCGGCCGAAGGCGCACGCCAGGTCATCGAGGACCTGATCGCCTGCGTGCGTGCACTGCCGGCCCCCGGTGATGGCAGCGACGGTGCCGTCACCCTCACCATCGGCGTGTTCACCCGCGTGCCTGACGGCACGCTGCAACCGCATCATTTCGTCGAAGGCGCCGACGCCGCGTTGTACCAGGCCAAGGCCAACGGCCGCGACGGGTATGTGATCGACGACAAGGCGTGACCCTCGCCGCCGCCGGGGTGCAACATACGCATGCGAATGGCTAGACTGGGCGCCTCGCCCTGCGTCCCCGCACCCGCATGAACGCCCACCTGTTCCGCTTCGGTATCAATCTCTGGCCACCGTTCCTGTTCACCGGCATCCATGTCACCCGCATCACGCCGGACTACCGGCAGATAGATGTCGAGCTGCGCCTGCGGCCATGGAACCGCAACTACGTCGGCACGCACTTTGGCGGCAGCCTGTTCGCGATGACCGATCCATTCTGGATGCTGGGCCTGCTGCACATCCTCGGGCGCGACTACTACGTGTGGGACCGAGCAGGCGCCATCGACTTCCTCAAGCCCGGCCGCGGCACCGTACGCACGTCATTCCGCATCGACGACGCGCTGCTGGATGAACTGCGCACGGAAGCAGCCAGTGGTGAGAAGGTGCTGCGCTGGTTCAGCAACGACGTGGTCGATGAGAGCGGCGAAGTGGTCGCCCAGGTGCGCAAGCAGGTCTACCTGCGGTTGAAGCCACACGCACGCTGAGCGCGCCTCAATCGCGCGCCAACGCAGCCGAAGCTGGCTCCGCCTGCAGCGGTACCGTCAGCCACGGGTTCTCATCAGCGCTGCGCGCTGGAGAGCGCCGCGGCACCTGCAGATGGTGGCCATCGGCGGACAGCTGCGGCGACCGCACCGGCGAGCGGAACTGCGCCGGCAGCCGCTGCAGGGCGTGCACCGGATCGTCCGTCTGCTGCCGCAGCCAACGCTGCGCCCCCAGCAGCCGCACCATCGCCGCGGCATCCTGTGGCCGTGACGAATACGCAGGATAGACGGGCGCGGCAATCTCGGTCAGCACGCACCCCATCACATTGGACAGGCAACCGAAATCCCGCTGCGGCGGCGCTTGTAACGGCAGCGGCCGATCGGCCTCCAGCGCGGCCGTGGCGGCTGCGCCACAGGCCCAGCCAAGATTGCCGGCCACGCGCGCCAACGTGCTGCGCCGGTCAAGCACCAGGACGCCACCAAATTCCCGGGCCGAGGACTCGATCGCCGCCCGGCTCATCGCGTACTCGCCCTGCATAGCACGGCACAGGCTCTGTTCCTCGGCCCGCAACGGCTGCATGGCCTGTTCGCACTCGGCCGGCAGGGGGTGGTCGGCAGGCAGTTCAACCAGCATGTCGGCCAGCAGCTGGGCATTGGCCTGCACCAGGCTGGCACCGATGATGCTCTCGACCAGATAACTGCTGCCGGGCACCAGCCGCCGGCCCAGCTGCAGGCCACGGCAGGCACCACGCAGGGCACCGTCAATGTCACCCTGCACATAGGCCAGCGCGCGTGCACTGGTGGCGTCCATCACTACGCCATAGGCCGGCAACGGGACCAGAATGCCCTCGCCCTTCGGCGGGAACGGCGACGCGAAGTAGTCGGCGTCGGCCAGCTGATCCAGCCGCGCATGCAACTGCTGGTGCCCGGCGTGGGCCTCCACGAAGCGTTGCGGGTCCGCGCGGACCTGGGCGAGACAGCCGCTGGCGGCCGGCCCGCAACTGGCCCCGGGCCGCGAGTGCAGCTCGGCATGGTTGGCTACCAGGTGTGTCCGGCCGCTGCTTCCGCCATGTGCATCGGCTTCCCAGCGCCGTACATCCTCGGCCAGCGCCTGCTCGCGCTGCTGGGCATCCAGATCGTCGAACGGCAGCGTCCACAACAGTGCATATCCATTGCGGCCGCTCACCGGCAGGCGTGCTTCCAGTCGCTGCTGCGCCTGCAGGCGCGATTCGGGCACCGGCCACATGCGCGAGGCGCACCACACCACGATGGCCAGCACCAGCAGGCCTGCCAGGGTCCAGCCCAGTCCGCGCAGAATCTTCAACACAGCTTCCCTTCCATGTGCCGTTGCCGCAGTCGATTCCCCAGCGTAATCGACCGGCCGTGACCGCTACAATGCGCGCATGTCGCTCGAAGCCCCCGCCCTGGTCCCCCGCCCCTCCCTGCAGCGCCTGTTCCTGACCGGCCTGCTGACCCTGCTGCCGATCTGGCTGACCTGGGTCGTGGTCAAGTTCGTGTTCGTGCTGCTGTCGGGTATTTCCAGCCCGCTGGTGGTGCCGCTGTCCGAACAGATCGCAACCAGCTTCCCGCACTATCTGGGCTGGGTCCGCGCCGAGTGGATCCAGGACACCATCGCCCTGCTGGCCACCCTGCTGGTGATCCTGGCGGTGGGCGTGGCCAGCCGCCGCGTGCTCGGCCAGCGCCTGCTGCGCTGGGTCGGCGCGGTCATCAAGCGTATTCCGTTGGCCAGCATCATCTACGACAGCGCCAAGAAGCTGCTGGACATGCTGCAGACCGAACCGGGCAGCACCCAGCGCGTGGTGCTGATCGACTTCCCGCATCGCGACATGAAATCGGTCGGCCTGGTAACCCGCGTGATCAAGGAACACGGCACCGACCGTGAGCTGGCCGCGGTGTATGTACCGACCACGCCGAACCCGACCTCGGGCTATCTGGAAATCGTGCCGGTGGAACTGCTGACCCCGACCGACTGGACCGTCGATCAGGCCATGAGCTTCATCATCTCCGGCGGTGCCGTGGCACCATCCAGCGTGCCGTTCACCCGCGCCGGCGAACGCACTGGCGAACGCACCGAATGACACCGGCGCCGATCGAGCGCCCGCTGCAGGACCGCGCGGTCCTGCTGTTCATCGTGCTGGCCGCGTTCTTCTGCGGCAACGCGGTGCTGGCCGAGCTGATCGGGGTGAAGATCTTCGCGCTGGAAGACACTCTGGGCATCGATCCGCTGAACTGGAACCTGTTTGGCCAGACCGGCTCGCTCAGCTTCACCGCGGGTACCCTGCTGTGGCCGGTGGTGTTCATCATGACGGACACGATCAACGAGTTTTTCGGCAAGCGCGGCGTGCGCTTCATCTCGTGGTTGGCCGTGGTGCTGATCGCCTATGGCTTCCTGTTCGCCTTCGCAGCGATCTCGCTGGCTCCGGCCAGCTGGTGGGTCACCTCGATGGACGGCCACGGCGTGCCGGACTACCAGGCGGCATTCGCCGCGGTGTTCGGCCAGGGCATGTGGACCATCGCCGGTTCGCTGGTGGCCTTCCTGCTCGGCCAGCTGATCGACGTGGCCGTGTTCCATCGCATCCGCCAGGCCACCGGCGAGCGCCACGTGTGGCTGCGTGCGACCGGATCCACCGCGATCTCCCAGGTGGTGGACAGCTTCGTGGTGATCTGGATCGCCTTCGTGCTCGGCCCGCAGCACTGGCCGACGTCGCTGTTCCTGGCCGTCAGCAGCGTCAACTACATCTACAAGATGGGCTTTGCGATCGCATTGATCCCGTTGCTGTACCTGATGCGGCGCGCGATCACCCGCTACCTGGGCGCCGACAGGGCCGCCGCCCTGCGCGCCGCGGCTGCGGCTGACTGAAGCCCCAGCGGCAAAAAGCTGACTGCGCCTTCACGCTGGCCGTACGCGGCCGGATCGTGCAAGCTCCACGGTCTGTGTTCCACGGAAGCTCCTGATGCCGCATCCCACCCGCGCCCTGGCCGCCGCCATCGCCGCGTTGTTCCTGTTCAGCGCCGTGCCGTCGGCCGAAGCAGCGAAGAAGAAGGCCAGCCGCCCTGCCGCCGCGCAGACCCGCCAGGCCGCCAAGCCCAAGGCCCGGCCCGCCCGCGCCACCGCGCCGGCCCGTGGCAGTTCGGCGCGCCGCGCCGCGCCGCGTCCGGTCGCAGCGGCCCGGGCCGTGCCCAAGCAGGTGCAGCTGGAGCGCCTGTACGACGAATACTGGGATGCCTCGATGCGGTTGAATCCGCTGCAGGCAACCTTCCAGGGCGAGGCCCGCTACAACGACCAGCTGCCCAACATCCTGTCCGCCGCCTGGCGCCAGCAATCGCACGACTTCACCACGCAGTGGCTGGGCAAGGTCGAAAAACTCGGCAGCGACGGCCTGCAGGGCCAGGACCTGCTCAGCTACGAGATCTTCGTGCGCGACGCGCGCGCATCGCTGGCCGCCGAGCGTTACCCGAGCTGGATGATGCCGATCAGCCAGTACTACAACATCGGCAGCATCATGGCGATCCTCGGCTCAGGTGCCGGCGCGCAGCCGTTCAACACCGTGCAGGACTACGACACCTGGTCGCGCCGCTCGCTGGGCATTCCCGAGCTGTTCGACCAGGCCATCGACAACATGCGCCAGGGCATGAGGGCCGGCGTGGTGCAGCCCCGCGACCTGATGGAGAAGGTGCTGCCGCAGCTGGATGCGGTGATCAAGCCGACTGCCGAAGAGAGCATCTTCTGGTCGCCGATCCGCACCATGCCCAACACCATCGGGGCGGAGGACAAGGCGCGCATCAGCGCCGAGTACAAGCGCATGATCGAGCTGCGCATCATGCCGGCCTACCGCGCCCTGCGCGGCTTCATCGCCACCGAATACCTGCCGGCCACGCGCACCAGCAGCGGCCTGGGCGCGCTGCCCGATGGCCAGGCCTGGTACGCCAGCCTGATCGTGCAGACCACCGCCAGCGACCAGAACGCCGCGCAACTGCACGCGCTGGGCGAGCAACGCGTGCAGGAGCTGCAGGCGCAGATTGCCACCGTGATGAAGGATGCCAAGCTGCGCGGCACGCCGACCAAGCTGCTGCGCAGCATGCGCAACGACCGCCAGTTCCAGTACGGTGACGCCAACGCATTGATCAACCGTTACCGCCAGGTGCAGCAGCAGGTCAACGCACGCCTGCCGCAGGTGCTCGATACGCTGCCAAAGTCCGCACTGGACGTCCGTGCGGTGGAACCGGAGCGTGCGCTCACCGCCGCGGCAGCGGCCTATCAGCCGTCCGCGGCCGGACAACCGGCCGTGTTGTACGTGAACACCCGCGACCTGCCCACCCGCAAGCGCTGGAACGTGCCGGTGCAGTACCTGCATGAAGCGATTCCCGGCCACCACGTGCAGCTGGGCCTGCAGCAGGAACTGGCCAAGCTGCCACGCTTCCGCCGCCTCGGTGGCGATCTCGCCTTCGTCGAAGGCTGGGGCCTGTATGCCGAAACGCTGGGTGAGAACCTGGGCATCTACACCGATCCCTACGACCGCATCGGCTACCTGTATTCGCGCCTGCTGCGCGCCGCCCGCGTGGTGGCCGACACCGGCGTGAACGCACAGGGCTGGAGCAAGCAGCAGGCCGTCACCTACCTGCAGAAGACCGTGGACATGAGCAGCGACGACGCCAACGCCGAAGTCGAGCGGATCATGGCCCAGCCCGGCCAGGCGCTGTCCAACGTGGCGGGCCTGACCACCATCGTCGCTCTGCGCGACAAGGCCAAGGAACGCCAGGGCGCCGCCTTTGACCTGCGCCGTTTCCACGCCGAACTGCTGAAGGACGGCTCCATGCCGCTGGACGTGCTGGGCCGCAAGATGGAACGCTGGATGGCGCAGCCCGCCAGCGCCACACCAGCCCCTTCACCCTGACCCCTCCGGAGCCGCCATGCGCCCTGCCGTCGCCCTGTTCGCCGTCGTGCTGGGCCTGCTGCCAGTGGCGGGCTCCGCCGCGCCGGTGCTGACCCCACCGGATGCGGGCATCGACGGCCTGATGCAGGCCTACGATGGCCGGGTGCCCGGCGCCGCCGTGCTGGTGCTGCATGACGGGCAGCCGGTGTTCCGCCGTGGCTACGGCCTGGCAGTGGTGGAGGACGGTACTGCGGTCACTGCCGCCAGCAACTTCCGGCTGGCCTCGGTCAGCAAGCAGTTCACCGCTGCGGCGGTGCTGCTGCTGGTGGAGGATGGACGGCTGGGGTTGAATCAGCCTGCACGACAGTGGCTGCCCGAACTGCCGCCGGCTGCAGCGGCCATCACGATCCGCCAACTGCTCTCGCACACCAGCGGCCTGCTCGATTACGAAGACCTGATGGACCCGGCTGACACGCGGCAGGTGCATGACGCCGACGTGCTGACCCTGCTGTCGCGCGAGGACCGCCTGAATTTCGCACCCGGCACGCAGTACCGCTACAGCAACAGCGGCTACGCGCTGCTGGCCCTGATCGTCGGCCGCGCGTCCGGCCAGGATTTCGCCACCTTCCTGCAGCAACGCATCTTCCGCCCGCTTGGCATGGCGCATACCGTGGCCCACCAGGACGGCGTGGACACGGTCGCCGCGCGCGCCTATGGCTACAGCCGGATCGACGGCCGCTGGCAGCGCACCGACCAGAGCACCACCAGCGCCGTGCTCGGCGATGGCGGCATCTATTCCTCGCTGGACGATCTCGCCCGCTGGGACGCCGCGCTGTATGACGACCGGCTGCTGTCGAAGGCTTCGCGCCGCGCGATGTTCAGCCCGGCCACGGCCACATCGGAACCGGACGTGCCGCATTACGGTTTCGGCTGGCGCCTGAACGGCCCGGTGCAATGGCACAGCGGCGAGAGCATCGGCTTCCGCAACGTGATCGTGCGCCACCCGGAAAAGCACCTGACCGTGATCGTGCTGACCAACCGCAACGATCCCGAACCGTACCCGCTGGCGCAGAAGATCGCCCAGCGCTGGCTGGACACTCTGCAATGAACACCGGTTCCGACGCCCTGCTGGGCATCCACCACGCCGCACTGATCTGCAGCGACTACGCACGCTCGAAGGACTTCTACGTGCGCATCCTCGGCCTGCGCGTGCTGGCCGAGAACCACCGCGCTGCGCGCGATTCCTGGAAACTGGACCTGGCCCTGCCCGACGGCGGCCAGCTGGAGCTGTTCTCCTTCCCCTCACCACCACCGCGCCCCAGCCGCCCCGAAGCCCAGGGCCTGCGCCACCTCGCGTTCCGGGTGGCTGCACTGGAACCCTTCATCCAGCGCCTGGCCGCGCATGGCGTCGCCTGCGAACCGATCCGCGTGGACGAATACACCGGCCGCCGCTTCACCTTCTTCGCCGATCCGGATGGCCTGCCGCTGGAGCTGTACGAAGTCGGTTGAGCGTTTTTCAATCGTGATTCATCCATGCATGGCATGGATCTACGTGTCGACCAAGGTCGACACCCACCAAGAGCAGGCCGTTCCATTCCGGCAGATCGCAGGAATCTGTCAGAGGTGGGGCGGTGTGGATGGGCAGGACCGTTGGCGCCATGGATGGCGCCATCGAGCCCCCATGGATGGGTTTACGGCGTGTCCTGCCCACCCACACCGCCCCGCCATCCCACGGATAGCTCGCTGTTGCGCTTGCTTCGGCTGTTGCCGTTGCCTCTGCGGGTGCAGGGCGCAGCCCTGCAAAGCCCCCCTTCCCCATACCCCGCCGAATGGGTATACAGTCGACCCATGCCGGCACCGTGCCGGAATGAACCCTGGGAGGGGACCATGCGCAAGACCTTCAAGACCCTGCTGCTGGCACTGCCGCTGTGCCTGGCCGCGCTCTCGGCGCAGGCCGCCGATGGCGCCGCAGGCCGCTGGAAGACCATCGACGACAAGACCGGCAAGGTGAAGTCGATCGTCGAGATCACCCAGGCCGCCAACGGCACCCTGACCGGCAAGGTGGTCGACATCCTGCACTCGGACAAGGGCCCGAACCCGGTCTGTGACGGCTGTGAAGGCGCCAACAGGAACAAGCCGGTGAAGGGCATGACCATCCTCTGGAACCTGAAGGCCGACGGCGCCAACAAGTGGTCCGGCGGCACCATCCTCGATCCGGCCAATGGCAAGACCTACAAGTCGAAGATGGAACTGCAGCCCGGCGGCACCCGGCTGGACGTGTCCGGCTGCATCGCCTTCATCTGCCGCGCGCAGACCTGGCAGCGCGAATAAGCGCCTTGGCCCCCGCTTGAACCCCGTGACCCGGCCCCGGCCGGGTCACCTCGTTGCGGGCATGCGATACTCTGCGGTTCCCCTCGGCTTCACCCCGCGACCATGACCCGTACCGCGCTCGTCACCACCGCTCTGCCCTACGCCAACGGCCCGCTGCACCTGGGCCACCTGGTCGGCTACATCCAGGCCGACATCTGGGTGCGTGCGCGGCGAATGAGCGGCGGCAGGGCCTGGTTCGTGTGCGCCGACGACACCCACGGCACGCCGATCATGCTGGCCGCGGAAAAGGCCGGGGTCACCCCGGAAACCTTCATTGCCAACATCCAGGCCAGTCACGAACGTGACTTCGCCGCCTTCGGCGTCGCCTTCGACCACTACGACTCCACCAACTCGGCGGCCAACAAGGCGCTGACCGAGCAGTTCTACCTGAAGCTGGAGGCAGCCGGCCACATCAGCCGCCGTTCGGTGGCGCAGTTCTACGACCCGGCCAAGGGCATGTTCCTGCCCGATCGCTACGTCAAGGGCATCTGCCCGAACTGCGGCAGCCCCGACCAGTACGGCGACAACTGCGAAGTGTGCGGCGCCACCTATGCGCCGACCGACCTGAAGGAGCCGCGTTCGGTCATCTCCGGTGCCACGCCGGAAATGCGCGATTCGGAACACTTCTTCTTCGAGGTGGGCCACTTCGATGCGTTCCTGCGCGAATGGCTGGCCGGCGACGTCGCCCTGCCGGGGGTGAAGGCCAAGCTCGGTGAGTGGCTCAATGCCGAAGGTGGCCTGCGCGCGTGGGACATCTCGCGCGATGCACCGTATTTCGGATTCCAGATTCCCGGCCAGCCGGGCAAGTACTTCTACGTCTGGCTGGACGCGCCGATCGGCTACCTGTCCAGCTTCCAGACCCTGTGCGGCAGGATCGGCGAGGACTTCGACGCGCACCTGCGCGCCGGCACCGCCACCGAGCTGCACCATTTCATCGGCAAGGACATCGTCAATTTCCACGGCCTGTTCTGGCCGGCCGTGCTGCATGGCACCGGCCATCGTGCGCCGACGCGCCTGCACGTGAACGGCTACCTGACCGTGGACGGCGCCAAGATGAGCAAGTCGCGCGGCACCTTCGTGATGGCCCGTACCTTCCTCGACGCGGGCCTGGAACCGGAGGCACTGCGCTACTACTACGCCGCCAAGTCCAGCGGTGGCGTCGACGATCTCGACCTGAACCTGGGTGACTTCATCGCCCGCGTCAACGCCGACCTGGTGGGCAAGTTCGTCAACCTGGCCAGCCGCTGCGCCGGCTTCATCAGCAAGCGCTTCGAAGGCCAGCTGGCCGCGCAGCTGCCTGATGCCGCGCAGTACCAGCGCTTCGTCGACGGCCTGGCACCGATCCGTGAAGCCTACGAGCGCAACGACCCGGCTGCGGCGATCCGCCTGACCATGGCCCTGGCCGACGAAGCCAACCGCTACATCGATGACGTCAAGCCATGGGTCATCGCCAAGCAGGAAGGCGCCGACGCGCAGCTGCAGGCCGTGTGCAGCCAGGGCCTGAACCTGTTCCGCGTGCTGGTCACCGCACTGAAGCCGGTGCTGCCGGCCACCGCCGCGCAGGCCGAGGCCTTCCTGGCCGCGCCGGTGAACGACTGGACCGAGCTGGCGCAGCCGCTGCTGGATCACCGCATCGCCGACTACACCCCGCTGTTCACCCGTATCGACCCGAAGAAGATTGACGCCATGATCGACGCCTCCAAGGACACCCTGCAGCCGGCCGCTGCCGCCGCCCCCGCCGCCAGGACCGAAGCGGTCAAGCCGGCCGCCCCGGCCAAGGACGAAGCAAAGAGCGCCGATGCTCCGGCCTACATCGGCATCGACGATTTCGCCAAGCTCGACCTGCGTATCGGCAAGGTGCTGGTGTGCGAGTTCGTGGAAGGCTCGGACAAGCTGCTGCGCTTCGAACTGGACGCAGGTGAACTGGGCAAGCGCCAGATCTTCTCCGGCATTCGTGGCAGCTACGGCGAGCCGGAGCAGCTGGTGGGCCGCAACGTGGTGTTCATCGCCAACCTGGCCCCGCGCAAGATGCGCTTCGGCCTGAGCGAAGGCATGATCCTGTCGGCCGGTTTCGACGGTGGCGCGCTGGCGCTGCTGGACGCCGACAGCGGCGCGCAGCCGGGCATGCCGGTGCGCTGATGCCTGCAGCGGGCGCGGCCACCGCCGCGCCCGCCGGCAGCACCGGCCACGGGGCACGCGATGGGAGGCAACGGAATGGAACTGGCGCTGTTCGACTTCGACCACACCGTGACCACCTGCGATACCTATGGCCGCTTCCTGCGCCGCGTGGCCACCGCCGAACAGCTGGCGCAGGCGTGGTGGAAGGTCGGCCCGTGGCTGGCTGCGTACAGGCTGAAACTGATCTCGGCCGAACGCATCCGCGCACGCGTCACCCGTTTGACCTTCAGTGACCGCCACAGCGATGACATCGCCACGCTGGCGGCCGGCTTCTCGCGTGAGTTCCTGCCCGACGTGGTACGCCCGGAAATGCTGGAGCAGATCCGCTGGCACAAGGAACAGCAGCACACCGTGGTGATCGTGTCCGGTTCGCTGGACCTGTACCTGCAGCCATGGTGCGAGCAGCTGGGCCTGCAGCTGATCTGCAACCGGTTGGAGAGCCGGGACGGACGCCTGACCGGCCGTTACGTCGGCGGCGACTGCGGCCCGCGCAAGGCCGAGCACATTCGACGCCGGTTCGATCTGTCGCGCTACGTGCGCATCCATGCCTACGGTGACAGTGCCGAAGACAGGCCGATGCTGGCGCTGGCCCACGAGCGCTGGTTCCGTGGGAAACCCTTGAAGTGAACTTGACGCGCAGCCTTCGCCACGCATGAGCCTGATTCCGCCCCTGACCGAACGCCTCGACCGCCTGCTGCCGCAGACCCAATGCGGGCAATGCGGCTACGACGGCTGCCGCCCGTATGCTCAGGCCATGGCGCGCGGCGACGCGGGCGTGGACCGCTGCCCGCCGGGCGGAGATGCCGGTGCGCGTGCGCTGGCGCAGGTGCTGGGCGTACCGGCGATTCCGTTCGATCGTTCGCGCGGCGAGCACAAGGCACCGCAGGTGGCAGTGATCGTCGAAGCCGACTGCATCGGCTGTACCAAATGCATCCAGGCCTGCCCGGTGGATGCCATCGTCGGTGGCGCCAAGTACATGCACACGGTCATCGCCGACCTGTGCACCGGCTGCGAGCTGTGCATCCCGCCATGCCCGGTGGACTGCATCGAGCTGGTGCCAGCGTAGCCACCGGACCAACCGGCAGTGGAGCGGCGGGGTAGAGTCGACTGCTAGTCGACTGCTCTTCGTTCCGGCGGCGCAAAACCGCGCGCTGCGTGCGATAGTCGGCCAACAGTCGACTCTACCCCCTCCCTGGTGGGAGGTGACCTTGCCTGCCGTTACGGTACTGCCGCCGTCACCACGATCTCGACCTTCCAGTCGGCGTGGGCCAGCTTGGCCTCGACCGTGGCACGTGCCGGGGTCGCGCCTTCAACCACCCATTCGTCCCATGCCTTGTTCATGCCGTCGAAGTCGGCCATGTCGGCCAGGAAGATCTCCGCACGCAGCACGTGCTGGCGGTCACTGGCGACCAGCGCCAGCAGCTTGTCGATCTCCGCCAGCACCTGCCGGGTCTGGCCGGTGATGTCCTGGCTGGTGTCCTCCGGAATCTGGCCGGAGAGGTAGGCGACCTTGTTGTATACGGTCATTTCGGACATGCGCGGTCCGACGTCGTAACGCTCCATCATGGGCGTGGCTCCTGCGGTTGATCAGGCCTGCATTGTCCTCCAAACCGGTCGACGGTGGGTGCACGGGTGCCCTCCGCGATACGTCATTACCGGGCTCCGACGGTCCCACTGGTCAAATGACGATGACAGGCGCACGATGCGCCACGCCCGCGTTGACACCGCCCTCGCCCCTCCTGCCGCACCCTTGCGCCGATGACCGCCCCCGTCGATTCCACCACTGCCCCTTCCACGCCAACCTGGAAGCGGGTTGCCACCATCGTCATCCCGCTGCTGATCCTCGCCCTGGCCCTGCACGGCCTGGCCAATGAGTTCGACGAGCACGGCTATCGTGCGATCCGCCAGGCGTTCCGGCAGCTCAGCGGCACGCAGATCGCGCTCACCGTGGTACTCGGCCTGGCCAGTTACGCCTGCCTGATCGGCTTCGATGCCATCGGCCTGCGTCGCAGCGGCATCCGCGTGCACCCCGCGCGCGTCGGCATCACCGCGTTCCTTGCGCACACGTTGGGCCAGACCGTGGGCTTTGCCGCGTTGACCGGTGGCGCGGTGCGCCTGCGCGGCTACCGCGGCGCCGGCCTGGATCTGGCGCAGATCGGCCAGGTGGTGCTGATGAGCACGCTCGGTTTCGTATTCGGTGCATGGCTGTTGATCAGCGTGGCCCTATGCATGGAACCCGCCGCGGCAGCGTTGGCATTGCCATTGAATCCCGATGCCGTGCGCATCGTCGGCATCGTTGCCCTGCTCGCCTATCTCGGCACCGTGCTGCTGGTCGGCCGCGACGGACGGCAGTTCAGTGTGCTCGGTCACGCCTTGTGGCTGCCCGATCGCCGCACCATGATCGGTGTCACCGTACTCAGCGTCGTCGAGCTGGTGCTGGCCAGTGCCGCGTTCTACGTGCTGCTGCCGGACTCCACGCCAACCGGCCTGCCGGGCTTCGTCGGCCTCTACCTGGTGGCAGTGCTGGCCGGCCTGGTCTCCACCGTGCCCGCAGGCCTGGGTGTGTTCGAGTGGAGCCTGCTGAAGCTGTTGCCGCAGGTGGCACCGGCAGCGGTGCTGGCGGCAGCACTGATCTACCGCGTCACCTACTACGTGCTGCCGCTGGTGCTGGCCACCCTGCTCGCCCTTGCGCCGGCCCTGCGTCAGCCGCTGCAGGCCAGCGCAGGGGCAACCCGTGCCGGCTGGAACGCGCTGCGCCCGTGGCTGCCGCAGATCATCGCGCTGGCGGTGTTCAGCATCGGCGCCGCGCTGGTCATCGACGGCACGCTGCCGACGCCACGCCGTCACCTGGTGAACGCCTCGCTGCCGATTTTGGAAACCTCACACCTGATCGGCAGCCTCAGTGGCGTCGCGCTGCTGCTGATCGGCCAGGGCCTGGCCCGGCGCAGCCACGCCGCGTGGATGCTGGCGATGGCGGTGTGCGTTGTCACCCCGTTGCCGCTGTGGCTGCGCGGCGGGCAACCATTGATCGCCGTCTCGGCGGTGCTGGTGGCGATGGCCTTGTGGGCTGCACGCCGCGAGTTCTACCGCCAGGGCGCGCTGCTGGATGAAGCCTGGTCGTGGCCGTGGCTGCGCAATCTGGGTCTGGTGCTGGTCGCCGTCACCTGGCTGCTGTTCTTCACCTACAGCCATGTCGAATACCAGAACGAGCTGTGGTGGCAGTTCGCGTTGTCCGGCAACGCACCGCGCGCGCTGCGTGCGTTGCTGGTGGTGGCGATCGCGCTGGTGATGTTCGGCCTGGCCCGCCTGCTGCACAGTACGCGCAGCCCGCTGCCGGCCGCTGACGAGGCCACGTTGCAGTCGCTGGCACCGGTGCTGGCCGGGGCCACCGATACCCAGGCCTGCCTGGTACTGACCGCCGACAAGGCGGTGCTGCGCGATGATGCGAAACAGGGCTTCGTGATGATGCAGCGCTATGGCGGTTCGCTGATCGCGATGGGTGATCCGGTCGGCCCGCCGGACGTGGCCCGTGCACTCATCTGGCGCTTCCGCGAAGAAGCCGACCGGCTCGGCCTGCGCCCGGTGTTCTACCAGGTGGGCGAGACCTACTGGCAGACCTATCTCGACCTCGGCCTGGGCCTGGTCAAGCTGGGCGAGGAAGCGATCGTGCCGCTGCACGATTTCGGGCTGGAAGGCCGCGAACGCGCCGATCTGCGCCAAGCCTGGAACCGCGGCAGGCGCGGCGGCCTGTCGTTCCGCGTGGCACCGGAGGAGGAGGTTCCCGGCCTGCTGCCACGTCTGCATGCGATCTCCAACGCATGGCTGGAGGACAAGGCCGGCGATGAGAAGGGCTTTTCGCTGGGCAGCTACGACCCGGATTACCTGGTGCGCTTCCCGGTGGCACTGGTCGAAGCCGAGGGCCAGATCGTGGCATTCGCCAACCTGTGGCAGGCACCGGCCGGTGCCGAGCTGTCGGTGGACCTGATGCGCCACGTCAACGAAGCGCCGAAGGGGACGATGGACTTTCTCTTCATCGAATTGTTCCTGTGGGGCCGCGCGCAGGGCTATGCGCGGTTCTCGCTGGGCATGGCGCCGTTGTCCGGGCTGGCCCAGCATCGGCTGGCCGGTCGCTGGAACCGCCTGGCCGGCCTGCTGGCGCGGCATGGCGAACGCTTCTATGGCTTCAGTGGCCTGCGCCGCTTCAAGTCGAAGTTCGATCCGCAGTGGCGGCCACGCTATCTCGCGGCGCCCGGCGGCATGCATCTGCCGGCCGCGCTGCTGGATGCCACGCGCCTGATCTCGCTGGATCCGCGGCGGAACTGAAGCCGCGATGCGTCGGGCATGGCTCGACGCTACCCGCTGCTCGGTAGGTGTCGACCTTGGTCGACATGCAACCCCAGCGCCGACCAAGGTCGGCGCCTGCCAAGCGCTACATACCGCCCTTGAGGATCACTTCGGCCAAGCGATCGTAGTCCCCCCCGAAATGGTGATCACCCGGCAGCTTCACCTTCCTCACCCCGTCATTGGCCGGCAGGTCCGGGCACAATGCGTCCTCATCCTTGTCGCCGAACACGCACAGCGTTTTTTCTGCCGGCAGCCTGGCCACTTCCGGGGCGATCGGCAAGCCATCGCCGCCACCGCCCAGCCAGTTGCTGACATGGAATTCGAAGTCGGCCTTCCTGCCCACCGATAGCAGCACGATGCGCTCCAGCCCCTCACGGGTACCGGCATCGAGCTGGTTGATGGTGGCAGGCAACACATCGGCACCCTGCGAGAAACCAATCAGCATCACCTTGTCTCGGTGCCACTGCTGGCGGTAGTGGTCGATGATCTTCTGCAGGTCGCCGGCAAAGCCCTTCGGTGTGCGCTGGCTCCAGAAGTAGCGCAGCGAGTCGATGCCCACCACCGCCACGCCATGCGCGTTGAGTGACGACGCCACGTTCTTGTCCAGGCCCGCCCAGCCACCGTCACCGGAGACGAACACCGCCAGCGTATCGCCGCTGGTGGCCGCTGGCATTTCCACCACCGGCAGGCCCTTCAGTGCAGCAGGCGGCGGTGCCAGGCTGACGCCGGCCTGCGCGCCAATCACCCGCGCCGCCGCCACCAGGCCCGGTGATGCATCACCGCGCGCAGTGCGCTTGAACTCACGCGCCATGGCCACCTGCTGTACGAACCGGCTGGCCTGGCCCGCCCTGCAGCCGTTGTCACCTGCCGCACTCAACCACGGAAAATTCAGTTCGGCCGGCTGCAGCCTGTCGCGCTTCACGCCATCGCCGCAGACCATGCGCTGGTGGCTGTGGTCCGGGCAGAAGCCGGTGGTCAGCACACCGGCGAAAACCTGGGTGTCGGCCTGCGCTGCCAGCGCGTAGGCCATTTCGGCACCTTCGCCATCACCGCCGACCAGCGGCAGGTGGTAGCCGGGCAGATGCAGCGAGGCCTGCAGCCAGCGCGAGAAATTCTCGACGTCACCGGAACCGAACGAACAGGTCGGGTCACCCTCGCGCTTGAGCACACCGCGCAGATGCGCAATGTCCACTGCCGCCACCAGCGCGCCGTCGGCACGCAGGGCCTCGATCGGCAGGCGGCTGGTGTCACCGCCGGCAGTGGGTTCGTGGAACCAGATCACCACCCGTTGCGGCGTGCCGGCCGGCATGTGCACCGGAATCTGCTCGAACCGCCCATGGCTGAACTGCTGCGGGGTCACCGCCGCCGTTGCCGGCAGCGTGGCCAGCGCCAATACCACACCCATTGCCCTGCCCAGCCCTGCACGCTTCATGTCGCATCCCCGATGGAATGCGCACACGATACGCCGCCGCCGCGTGCACGGCACGTACCGGCGCAGGCCGTTGGGGATTCAGTCGGCCGCGGCCTGGCGGCTGCGACGGTACAGGGCCGTCGCCAGGTACAGAAGCCAGCCGACGATCACTGCGATCACCACTTTCTGTCCGAGCCCGCGCGGTGGCCCAGCGCGCCACAGCACGTGCAGCCACAGCAGCACGAAGGCCAGCCATGCCCAGCCCCAGAGCAGGTCAGCGGCGGGCTGCCAACCCGGTTCCCGGCGCAGGTACCACGCCTGCAGCAGCATGCCGACGCAGGCACACAGGAACGCCGTGTTGGCTGCCAGCCCGTGGATGAACGGCGCCAGCAACGGGGTCGCTTCAGGCAGCCAACTGTCGCCGATCGCCACCGTCGCCAGGCCCAGGGCGGAAACCGTGAACAACAGCGGTGCTGCCGCACTGCGCCGTGGGCCGATGCTGCCGCGATACAGCGCAACGCCGAGTGCCGCAATGGCCAGCGCCAGCACGCAGTAGGCAGCGCGCAACGCCAGCCCCCACGGCCCGTGCAGATACAGGCTCAACGTCGCCCGCACCCAGTCCAGATCACTGCGCGCAACCTGGGTCCACAGCGCGGTTGCCACGAACAGCAGCAGCGCCACCAGTGCCAGCACCGCCACCGGACGCGCACGGCTCATGCTGCGTCCTCAGGATGCCGCGTCTTCCATTCGGCCAACGCCTTGCGGTAACGCTGCAGCTCCTCGGAGTACAGGTCCAGCACGCACAGCGGGCAGCCGCTGCCGCAGCATTCGTTGGGACCGGGTTCTTCCGGCGGTAGCGGGCGTGGATCGGGATCAGGGACGGACACGGTCGGAAGCGACGATCAGTGGAAGCAGGCCCCAGTGTACCGGGCTGGCTCAGCGGGCCAGCTGTCGGCGCAGGTTCTCCCGAGCGGCCGCATCCAGCCGTTGGTGGAAGAAGTCACTGAGGAAAATCCGCGGCGCCCGCAGCAGGCCCTGCAGGAACCGACGGCGGCCGGCGCGGTACAGGAAGCCCGGCACCACGCCCTTGTATTCGTCGGCCACGCCACGGTCATAGGCGGCAAACACCGGCTCCGGCGCGGCCAGGATCGCCATGTCGCAGTCCAGGAACAGCGCCGCCTCGGCATCCACATCCTGCGGACCCAGCTCACCATGGCGGGCGGTCAGCAGGATCAACTGCCCGACGCGTGCGGCATCCACTGCGGCCAGCTCCGGTGCCTGTGCGATCGCCTGCAGGGCCAGCTGCGCCGAACGGGCCTCGTTGTCCTTGCGCCCCGCGTGGTAGATCGCATCGTGGTAGAGCACGGCCAGATAGATCTCGGCCGGCTGGGTCCAGCCAGGGCCGTCGGCCACCTCCTGGCAGTGCTGCAGCACGGCGCGTACATGGCCGAAGTGGTGGTAGGCCCGTGGCGGCGTTGCATAGCTGTCCTGCAGCGCCTGCCACTGCGCCGGGGCAAGCGTCAGCGGTGAGAAGTCCATGCCCGGATCATCCCGCCTGTGCCGGCGCCGGGCAAGCTGGCGGTTTTTTCACCACGCACTCACAACGCTTGCCGGGCGGGGCCCGGAGCCAGTTGTCCACAGCTTTGTCGAGCGCTGGTCCACATCGGTTGTGGATGACCGCGGCGCCGACCAACGGTCGCTGCAGCCTGACATCCATGGGAATACACTCGCCACAGGCGGGAGCGCCCGCCGCTGCCGGGAACCGTCATGTACCGTTCTGCCGCCCATTGCCTCACCCTTTCGCTGCTGGCCTTCTGTGCTCCTGCCTTCGGCGCAGGCCAGGCACCGCCCGCCGATGTGGTGACGACCCCGACCATCACCGTGTCAGCGGTACGCGTGCCGACCCCGGAAGAAGTGTTCGCCATTCCCGCAGACCTGCGTGCGATGCTCCAGAAGCAGGTGATCCAGCGCAGCTACTCCCGCGACCAGCGGTTGCAGGCGCTCGTGGAGATGATCTTCGGCCAGCACGGGCTGGACCTGCAGTACGACGCCAATGCGACCTACACCGTCAGCGATATCTGGCAGCACCGCCGCGCCAACTGCCTGGCCTTCACCCTGCTGTTCGTGACGCTTGCGCGGGAGGCGGGCATCCAGGCGCGCGTGCAGGAAGTGGGGCAGGTAGTGTCCTGGTACCAGGACCAGGACGCGGGCGTGGTCTACAGCGTCGGCCACGTCAACGCCGGTGTCGACGTCGGCGGGCGTTTCGGTACCGTCGATCTGGATCGCAACGTGCTCTATGACCGCCGTGGGCCGGTTCCGGTCAGCCGTGCGCGGGCATTGGCGCATTTCTACAACAACCGGGGTGCGGAGCGCCTCGCCGACGGTGACTTCGGCGGCGCGCGTGCGTTCTTCGACGCTTCCCTGGGCCAGGACAGCGGGTTCGCTCCGGTGTGGAACAACCTCGGCGTACTCGCCCACCGCGAAGGCAACACCGAGGCGGCGCGGCAGGCGCTGGACCGATCGCTGCAGCTGGACGGCCGCCAGGATGCCGCACTGACCAATGCCTCTGCGCTGTTCCGCAGCCTGGGCTTGACCGCACAGGCGCAGTCACTTGAGCGCCGGCTGAAGTCGGTGCAGCGCGAAGACCCGTTCGCGCAGTACATGTTCGGCGCCAAGGCCGAACGCGCCGGCCAACTGGACGAGGCGATCCGCCATTACCGGCAGGCCGTGCGCCTGTACGACACCGCGCATCAGTTCCACTTCGGGCTGGCACGCGCCTATTTCCTGGCTGGCCAGCTCAAGCGCGCCGATCGTGAACTGCTGCGTGCACGGGAACTGGGGGGCGCGCCGGAGCAGGCGCGCTACCAGGCCAAGCTGGACAGCCTGGCCCGCTGGCGCGCGCAGCAGCAGGCCAGGCGCTGAAGGCGATCAGGCCTTCTTGAGGAAGCAGGTCTTCAGGACCAGGCCCTTGATCTTGTCCGAGTTGCCTTCGATGTGCTCGGCATCATCTTCGACCAGGCGGATGTTGCGGATCACGGTGCCCTGCTTGAGCGGGATCGAGGAGCCCTTCACTTTCAGGTCCTTGATTACGGTGACGGTGTCGCCGGCCTGCAGGGTATTGCCGTTGCTGTCACGCACGACCAGGGTGGAGCCCGCGCTTTCTTCGGGGGTCCATTCGAAGCCGCAGTCGGCGCAGATCCAGAGCGCACCATCGGCGTAGGTGTTTTCCAGGGTGCACTGCGGGCAGGCGGGGGCAGAAGACATCAGCAAGTACCTCAAAGTGAATCAACAGCCGCCATTGTAACCGCCTGGCTTCCCTGCCCCTTTTCCAGGCAGGCCCCGGGCTGCGCACCTGGCCCGACACACAACGGCACGCCCCCGGAACTTGCAGTCGGCGGCGAACTACAGCAGAGTGCGCGGCCCCTGATCGACCCCGGAACTTCCCATGCGCCTCGGCATCGACTTCGGTACCAGCAACTCCGCCGCCGCCATCGTGCATGAGGGAAAGCTGCTGCCGATCCGCTTCGGCGACGCCGAACAGTTCCGCACCAGCGTGTACTTCCCCGGCGTGGTGCCCGACCCGGATGACTTCCAGCTCGATGATGGGCAGGAACACCAGCTGCAGCAGATGATCGACAGCGCTGCGCGCGCGGCCCGCGCCGCCGGCCAGGAACGCACGCCACAGGCACTGCGCCGCGAAGCCCTGCGCGCACTGCGACGGGAGTGGATGGAAGCGCGCGCCGGCAAGGAACGCAGCGCCAGCGACCTGCTGCAGAACGCGGTCTATGGCGATGACGCGCTGGAAGCCTATTTCGAGGAACACGAAGGCAACCTGGTGCAGAGCCCGAAGTCGATGCTCGGCTACAACCTGCACCCGCGCGCCAAGCAGACCATCACCGGCATCGCCGCGCACATCCTCGAGCACATCCGCCTGACTGCCAGCGCCCAGCTCGGCCAGCCGCTGCGTGCCGCCCTGCTCGGCCGCCCGGTGCAGTTCCGCAGCTCGATCGGCGCGGCCGGCAACGACCAGGCGCTGGACATCCTGCGCGAGGCCGCCACCCAGGCCGGCTTCGACCAGATCGATTTCCTCGAGGAACCGGCCGCGGCGGCCATGCATTACCACGCCGAAAGCCGCGAGCGGCACCAGGCGGTGATCGTCGACATCGGTGGCGGTACCACCGACATCGCGCATGCCGAAGTCGGCGGCGATGCTGCGCCACGCATCCACCGCGCGTGGGGTATTGCCCGCGGCGGTACCGACATCGACCTGGCGCTGAGCCTGTCCAGCTACATGCCGCTGTTCGGCCGCGGCATCACCCGCGTGCCCGCCCACCACTACGTGGAAGCGGCCACGGTGCAGGACATGACCCGCCAGCGTGACTTCCGCCAGCACAAATACGATCACGTCGACGATCCGTGGCGCGCGCGCCTGCAGGCCCTGCAGGACACCGGCAATACCGCCCGCCTGTACCGCGATGTGGAACGCGCGAAGATCGCCCTCAGTGCCGCCAGCGAGCACCGCAGCACGCTGGACTACATTGCCCGCGACCTGCATGCCGACAGCAGCGCCGCCGGCCTGGCCGCTGCCGCTCACGGCTACCTGGAACAGATCCGGGAACTGCTGGCCCAGGTCCGCAGCGACATTGGCGGCGACCCGGATGCGGTGTTCCTGACCGGCGGCATGTCCCGCGCCGGCTACCTGCGCCAGGCCGTGGCCGAGGCCTTCCCGGGCGCCCGCATGGTCCACGGCGAGCCCTCGCTGGGCGTGGTCCAGGGCCTGGCACTGGCGGCAGCCAGCCCGGATTAACAAAACGTTACGCGGTCTAAGTTACTCTTGGTCGGCTAGAACCCCGCTGCACCTTCCACTGGCCACGCCGGTGTGTGTCCACGGTGCAGCCTGGCCCGCCTGCGGGCCTAGCGGCCATGCCTTCCTGGCTCGTTCATGGTCCGCGCAGCACCTGAGCCGCCATCGAGACCCGCTTTGGGCACCCGCCAGGCCCCTGTGGCCTTACAACCTGACGCAGCACCTGCACCCATCGACTGCCGCCGTTGTGACGCGGTCTGTTGTCGGCTACCCGTGCTGCTGCAGCCCTGCGACCACGTGCCTGGCCAGTTCCTGTCACGCGACTCCCACGGCCGTGCCGTGATGGCGCGCAACGAGGAAGGCTGGTGCGCGGCGATCGATCCCTATCACCTGCGCTGCACGATCTATTCGCAGCGCCCGGCGATCTGCCGCCAGTTTTCGATGGGCGGCGATGACTGCCGCCGCGAGCGGCAGGACTACCTGCGCCAGGCTGATGCCTGGTCGCTTTCCTCCCCTTCCACCTGACAGGAGCAACCATGCCCCGCAAGGCAAAGACCCCCGCGAAGGCCAGCAACAGCATCCGCAGCGAACGCAAGGGCGCGGCCGCCAGCACCGTGGTCAGCAGCGATTCGATCGCTTCGGACCTGGCAGCGTTCCGCAAGGCCGGTGGCAAGATCGAAGTCCTCGGCACCACCTGGGCGCTGAAGAAAGCCAGCTGACCCAGCACCGACCGCGGCGGCGCTGCCGCCGCGGCCTGCCGGACCGCGCTCAGCGATCCAGGCGTACCCTCACACTGCCCGAGTGCGACTGGATGCGGATGTCTCCATCACCGCCGCCCAGACGCGTGTCGAGATGGCTGCCCGGCCCATAGCGCGGCCGCTCCACCTGCCCGGCATCGCTGTTGATCGAGCCGCTGAAGCTGTTCACCGATAGCTGTGCCGACACCGTGCGCGGCAGGCTCAGCGTGACCGGGGCACTGACCGATTCGACATTGATGCGGCCACCGGGCGCCAACCCGGCTGCTGCCAGATCGATGCTGCCCGAGACGGTCTCCACCGCCAACCGCTGCACGCGTCCGGCCTCCACCGCAACCCGGCCGGATACCGTCTGCGCACCGATATCACCGGACACGCCGCCGCCGGCCTCGATCCGGCCACTGACCGTATTTACGTCCAGCTTCGGCGTCTGCAGGCGTGCGCTGACACTGCCACTGACCGTGTTGAGTTTGCTGTCGCCGCTGCGGCCAGCCGCGCTGAGGCTGCCGCTGACGGTGTCGGCCTGCAGCCGTCGCACATCGATGCCACTGATGTCCTGGCTGGCGCTGACCGTGCTCAACAGCAGTTCCACCGAGCGCGGCACGTTCAGCACCAGCGTCGCGCCACCATTGTTGCTGCGGCGCGGGTATTCAATCTCCCAGCGCACCCGGTTGGCGCTCTTTTCCTGGCGCAGCTGCAGGCCATCGCTGAGCGTGCCGGTGAGTTGCACATCATTGCGGTCCCAGCCACGCACGGTCACCTTGCCGGCCACGTTGCTCAGTTCGATGCGACCGCCCGCAGCCAAGGTGTGGCGCTCGTCGATGCGGGTGTCGGCCAGCGCCACGGCAGGGGACAGCAGCAGTGCGACACAGCAGGAAATCAGGGTTCGGGTCATGGGGTCTCCTCAAGTCGTCAGGCCGGACTCGGCGGCATAGGCCGCCTGCCGGGTCAGTTCCAGCCGCAGCGCATAGGTGCGCTTGAGCTGGCCAAGCAGGTGCGGCGCGCGCGGGTCCTGCGCCAGTGCGGCACGGATCTGCGCCGCGCTTTCATCCAGTTCGTGCAGGGCCGGCTGCCATTCCGGCGCGCGCCCATCGGGCAGCGAGGCCACGGCCTGCTGGTACTGCTCGGTCATCGCAGCCGCCTGCAACTGCAGCGTGGACGGCACCGGTGTATCCGGCTGCGCATGCCACCAAGGGGCCACCGCGTAGATCGCCAGGCTGGCAGCCAGGGCAGCGCCGGCCGGCAACCACCAGCGGCGCCGCGAACGCGTTGCCAGGGCCACCACGTTGCCCGTTGGCGCAGGTGCTGCCTGTGGTCCACGCGGCGGCAGCCGGGCAGACAGGCGTGCCCAACCATCAGTGGGCACTTCGCGCTCATTCGGCAGCGCACGCAGCCGGGCCAGCAGGTCGTGATCGAAATCGTGTTCGTGCGTACTCATGTCATGTCTCCCAGCCGTGCGCGCAACAGGCCGCGCGCACGATGCAGCTGTGCCTTGGAACTGCCGACGGCCATCTGCAGCTGCTCGGCGATTTCCTGGTGTTTCCAGCCTTCGATGTCGTGCAGCACCAGTACCGCGCGCGCCCGTGGTGGCAGTGTCGACAGCGCGCGCTCCAGGTCGCGCTCGGTGCCGGCGCAGCGGTCACGCACCGCCAGTTCCTGCAGGCCCCCGTCGACGTCGTCCAGACTGTCGTGATCCTGCCCGCCCGCCCGGCCACGCAGCTCCATGAGCGCGGCGTTGACGCCCAGCCGATGCAGCCAGGTCGACAGGCTGCTCTCGAAGCGGAACCCCGGCAGCGCTTTCCAGGCCTGCAGGAAGGCCTCCTGCAGCGCATCCTCGGCACGTGCCTGCTGGCCGCCACACAACCGCCACAGCACAGCGAATACACGCGGCGCGTGACGCCGGTACAGCAGTTCGTAGGCAGCAGTGTCTCCCGCAGCGGCCGCCCGCACCAGGGCGGGTTCGTCGACGGGGTCGTTGGCGGCAGGCAGCGCTGGCATGGTGGTGTCGAGCATATCGCTTGGATGCGGCGGCCCGGAAAAAGGTTTAGAGGTGATCGGCGATCAGGGACATGCAACCTTTTCGACGATGGCTGCATCCATGAAAGGTCTTCGAGAAAACACCTCCGGGAGTCCAGTCATGTCCAGCCCCGCCTGCGCCGCCGTGCTGGTGATCGCCGCCTGCGTCGTGCTGCAGGCATTGGGCCTGTCCCTGCAGCTGCGCACGGACAGTGGCCGCGCCTGCCTGCAGCAGCATCGCCAGGAACTGGTGTGCCTGGCCTGGGCACCGGCAGTCGAATCCACGGCAGGCGCCGGGTAACATCAAGGGCCGTTATTGCCACCTGTTGTCGCGCCATGATGTTGTCGCTGAAGGATCATCTCCCCGCCTGGACCCACCCCTGGCTGCATGACGTGGGTATCGCCGTGAAGATCCTGCTGACCCTGCTGGCCGCGTGGCTGCTGCGGGTGCTGGCACGGCGCCTCATCCGGCGTTTCGCCGAGCACTACACACTGCCACCGGAGATGGCGATGGGCGCCCGGCGGATCACCAGTTTCGTGGTCTATTTCAGCGCCCTGCTGTACATCCTCAGCCTGCTGGGCGCGTCGCCTTCGGTACTGTGGACGGCGTTCACCGGCTTTGCCGCCGTGGGTGCGGTGGCCTTTTTTGCGGCGTGGAGCGTGCTCTCCAACATCTTCTGCACGCTGCTGATCTTCACCACGCGCCCGTTCCGCCTGCATGACTACATCGAGGTGCTGGAGAACGGCGAGAAGCCGGGCCTGAAGGGCCGGGTGATCGATGTGAACCTGATCTACACCACGCTGCAGGAAACCGGCGACGGCCACGAGGGCACGGTGCTGCAGTTGCCGAACAACCTGTTCTTCCAGCGCACCGTGCGCCGCTGGCGCGACCCGGCACAGGCGCCTGGCGGCATCCAGGGCGACGGCTGAGGCGCGGTGTTCGGCAGGGCTTGCAGCCCTGCACCTGCCGAATCAACGTCAACGTCAACGGCAGAAGCTGGCTATCCGTGGGTAGGCGGGGTGGGTCCGGTTGAGGGGGACGCTGCAAGTACGTCCATGTAAGCTCGGTCGCCGCATCCATGCGGCTCACGCCCCCTCAACCGGACCCACCCCGCCTTCGACAGTTTTCCGCGAGCTGTCGGAACGACGCATTGCTCTGGTGCGTGTCGACCTTGGTCGACACGGTGGATCCACGCCATCCGTGGATGACTCATTCGATATCTGACAGATGTGTCGATCAAGGTCGACACCTACCAACAGCCGCGGAAATCTGTCAGAGGTGGGGCGGTGTCGGAGTGCGGGGTGTCAGCCGCATGGATGCGGCTGCCAAGCCTACAAGGACGTACTTGCGGCGTCCCCGCACTCCGACACCGCCCCGCCACCCCACGGAATGCCAGCTTTTGCTGTTGCTGCTGCCTTGGCTTGAAGGCTTCGGCGGGTGCAGGGTGCAGCCCTGCCCAACAACCTTTACCTCAACTGGCTGTCCTTGCTGCCACGCCGGTTGTACCCGGCATGCGCCTGCTCTTCGTCATCCCGCGCCTGCTGGCACGCAACGCACAGCCGCACACCAGCCACGGCCTGGCGCCGCGCCAACGGAATCGGCGCGTCGCATTCCTCACAGTGTTCCAGACCGGGTCCCTCGCGCAGCTGGCGCCGCGCGCGGGCGATCGCATCATCAACGGTGGCGTCGATCTGGTCCTGGACCGCGCCGTCTCCCGCCCAACCGGTGGCCATGGCCGTCCTCCGCAGGTGTGTCGCCTGATATGGGGACGATACACCCCGGTAAAAAGGAATGCCTTCCTGTAGCGCCGAGCCATGCTCGGCGGGGCTTCAGCAAGCTGAGTGGAACGCGCACGGGTTCGATCAATCCGATTGCGACTTAATCCCCTCCGTCCCCTTTTTGTTTACCAGATCAGGTCGTCCGGTACCTGGAACTGCGCATAGTAGGCGTCGTCCTCGGCGTTGCCGGTGGAGATCTCGGCGGTCGAGCCCGGCTGGCCGTGGTCGACGATGATCGCTTCGGGCGCGCGTTCACGCACCTTTTCGGCGGCAGCACGCGGCAACACGGCGTAACCGTCACCACGGGCAACGATGACCAGAACGCCCACCGACAGCGCCTTGCGCAGCTTGGGGTCGATCAGCAGGGTGCGGATCGCCGTGCCATCGCTGAAGCGGTACTCGTCATCGCCCTTGTGGGGCACGGCATGGGCCGCGATGATCTGCTTCGCCTGCGCCTTCTGTTCAGCTTGCCTGGCCTGGGCATTGCGCTCGGCGGCCAGCGCGCGGTCGCGCTCGACCTTCTCGGCGCGGGCACGCTCAGCCTCGCGCTGGACCTCGGCCGACGTCGATTCGGCCTTGCCTTGCCGCGCCTTGGCCTGCTCGCGCGCGGCGGCGCTGGCCTGCGACTTCTTGGCCAGGCCGGCCTTGAGCAATTGTTCCTGCAGCGCGTTAGGCTTTGCCATGGTCGATGTGTACCGCGTGTAATCTTGGATGTCCCCATTCTACCGACGCCCCGCCACCCCTGCATGGCAGTCCTGAAGTACCTCACCGGCTATCCCGAACCCCTGGTCGCCCAGGTCAGCGACCTGCTGGCACAGGGCAAGCTCGGCCCATGGCTGCAGCAGCGCTACCCCGACCCGCACACCGTGCGCAGCGACCGCCAGCTGTACGACTACACGCAGGAGCTGAAGGACCGCTACCTGCGCAAGTCGGTGCCGCTCAACAAGGTCTGCTACGACAACACGCTGGAAGTGATCAAGCACGCGCTGGGTACCCATACCGCCATCTCGCGCGTTCACGGCGGCCGCCTCAAGGCCAGCCGCGAGATCCGCATCGCCACCGTGTTCCGCCAGGCACCGGCAGCGTTCCTGCGCATGATCGTGGTGCATGAGCTGGCCCACCTGAAGGAAGCCGACCACAACAAGGCCTTCTATCAGCTGTGCCAGCACATGGAGCCGGATTACCTGCAGCTGGAATTCGATACCCGCCTGTACCTGACCGAGCTGGCCAACCGCGGCCAGCGCTGACCGGCCGCAGCAGCTACACTGCGCGCCCACTGCCCGACCTGCCTGCCATGGAACCGATCCGTCTCGACAAACGCCTGTCCGCCCTGCTCGGCATCCCGCGCGGCGAAGCGCGGCGCTACATCGAAGGCGGCTGGGTCACGGTCAATGGCGAGGTGGTGGAACAGCCGCAGCGTCCGGTCGATGACAGCGCGGTGATCGTGGTGGCCGAGCAGGCCAGCGATGAAAAGGCCGAGCGGGTCAGCATGCTGCTGCACAAACCGGCTGGCGTTGCCGCCGAAACCCTGTGCGCGCTGGTCAGCAGTGACAGCCGCAGCGAGCTGGACGCCAGCGACATCCGTCCGCTGCAGCGCCACTTCCACGGACTGCAGCTGGCGGCCGCCCTTCCGGCCAGCGACAGCGGCCTGGTGGTGGTCAGCCAGGACCCGGCCACGCTGGCCCATCTTCAGCGCAACCTGGGACGCACCGAGCAGGAATACCTGATCGAGGTCGCCGAAGGCGGCCCCGAGCGTGGCCCATGGCTGCTGGCGCGCCTGCAGCAGGAATCCGGCGGTGCCAAGGTCAGCTGGCAGAGCGAGCAGCGCCTGCGCTTCGCGGGCAAGGGCCTGACCGCCAAGGGCCTGCGCGTGGCGGTCACCGCGGCCGGCCTGCAGGTGACGGCCGTGCGTCGGCTGCGTATTGGCCGCGTGGCACTGGGACCGCTGCCTGCAGGGCAGTGGCGTTACCTGGGCAGCGACGAGCGGTTCTGACAGGGAAGTCCCTGTGATCCACGCATGGCGTGGATCTTCTGCGATGCACCGTCTGCCTTTGATCCACGCGTGGCGTGGATCTACCATCGGCGCATGAGCCTGCCCAAGCCCCTGTGGCGACGTCTGCTTCGCGTTGCTGCAATCATCCTCGCCACACTGGTGCTGCTGGTCCTGTCCGGGCTGCTGCTGGCCGACCATCTCACCCCGCAGGCACGGGGCACGCCCTCGCACGTGCTGCCGCTGCAGCCGGCACAGACGCGGATCGACCGGCAGATCGTTCCGTTGCAGGAGGCCCATCCAGGCCAGTCCGGCGTGGCCTTCCTCAGCGATGGCATGGATGCCTTCGCCGCGCGCGCGATGATCACCACCCACGCCGGGCGCAGCCTGGATCTGCAGTACTACATCTGGCACGACGACCTGATCGGCCACCTGATGGCCAAGGCGTTGTACGACGCCGCCGAACGCGGCGTGCGCGTGCGCATCCTGCTCGACGACATGAACGCCAAGGACAAGGACGCCCTGATGATGGCGCTGGACCGGCACCCCAACATTGAAATCCGCCTCTACAACCCGTTCCGCAACCGGACCGGCCTGCTGCGCATGGTGGAGATGGTGCAACGGTTCTTCAGCGTGAACCACCGCATGCACAACAAGAGCTGGATTGCCGACGGCCGCGTCGCGATCGTCGGCGGCCGCAACATCGGCGAGGAATACTTCAGCGCGCGCACCGATGTGAACTTCCAGGACCTGGACCTGCTGGTCGCCGGCCCTGCCGTGGAGCAGGCCAGCCGGATCTTCGACGACTACTGGAACAGCGAGGCCGCCATTCCGGTATCGGCGCTTGCCTTCCATACCGATGCCCAGCTGCGCCTGCTGATACGCGAATCGGACCATGAGGCCCAGCGTGACGTGGCCCAGCCCTACCTTGCGCGCGTGGCCGAATCGCGCAGGCGGCAGCGCCCGAGTCCCGAGCCATTGCGCTGGAGCCGTGCAGTGCGCATCGTCTCGGACCCGCCGATGAAGCACCGCGACGATGATCGCGGCGCGTGGCTGGTTTCGACGCTGACCAGCGAGCTGCAGGCCGCCCGGCACAAGGCCCTGTTGATCTCGCCCTACTTCGTGCCCGGCAACGAGGGCCTGGATGGCTTTTCGGCCATGGCCCGGCGGGGCGTGCAGGTCGGCGTGGTCACCAACTCACTGGCTGCCAATGACGTCGCCGCGGTGCACGGCGGCTACATGGGCTACCGCGTGCCGTTGCTCGAAGCCGGCGTCCACCTGTATGAGCTGAAGGCACAAGGGCAGTCCGGCGATGCGGGCGTGTTCGGCAGCAGCGGCGCCAGCCTGCACACCAAGGCGTTCCTGGTCGATGACCGCCGCGGCTTCGTCGGCTCATTCAACCTCGATCCGCGCTCGGCCTACCTGAACACTGAAATGGGTGTGCTGTTCGACGATCCGTTGCTGGGTGCACAGCTGCGCGGCGAGTACCTGCGCCTGGCGGATCCCAGGCACAGCTGGTGGCTGGCGCTGGACGACCGTCGCCGGTCGCGCTGGCTGGAGCGCGAACCACCACCGCACTGGGCGGAGGAAGAGCCAGGGGCAACGGCGCGCAAACGCTGGTTGTCGCGGGTGATCAGCTGGCTACCGCTGGAATCGCAGCTGTAACGCTCAGCGCCCCGGATCGGTGGCTTCCTGCCCGGCATCATCCAGCGTTTCCACGCTGCGCCCATGCAGTCGCCGCCAGATCCAGCGCAATGCATGCGGCGGTGCCGAAGGCAGCTGTTCCAGCAGGGCCAGCATGCGGCTCTGGCTGGCATGCCCATGGCGGCACAGCAGGCTGGCCGCCGCAGCGGCGCTGGCCAGGCGCAGGCTGTCGGCCAGCGGGCCCTCGGCCTCCGGCAACAGCGCCTGATGCACCGGCTCGGGCAGCTCCCACGCAGCCGCCACCCGTTGTGCCAGCGGTAACGACCACTGCTGAAGCAGCTGCAGTGCCAGCGCCGGCTCCACGGTTTCACCACGTGCCTGGGCTTCCTGCAGCAGCTGGCGCATCACCAGCGCCGCGCCCAGGCCCTGCACCAGGCCCAGCCACTGCGCGGCGAAAGCATCACCGAAGGTAACCGTGCGTGCGTGGTCTGCAGCCGCGCGCGAGGCCAGCAGTGCGTGCTCCCAGATGATCGTGCTGAACTGCGGGAACGCATCGCACTGCATCTGCATCACCGGCTGTACCAGTACCGCGCTGATGATCTGCCGAACGCCGTCGGTACCGACCAGGGTCACTGCCCGCTGCAGGCTTTCCACGGGCCGCTCGTGCACCTTGTAGGCGGGGCTGTTGGCGATGCGCAGCAGGTTGCCGGTCAGCACCGGGTCCTGGCCGATGATCGCGGCCATCACCCGCGCGGAGGCGGCATCGTCGTTGACGGTCTGGATCAGCTGCGGCAGCAGCTGCGGACGGCGCGGCAACTGCCGGGTAGCCCAGTCGCGGTCCTGCAGCGCGCGTGCCACCGCTTCCCCCAACGCCGGATCCTGTAAAGGCGCCGGCTCACCGGCCAGTCGTGGGTACAACGCCAACGCGTGCAGGCCGCGCTGCAGATGTGCGGCGATCTCCGCAGACGGCAGGGCCTCACCCTGCAGGCTCGCAGCCGCTGCCGCCACTGCCTGTCGCGATACCGCCGCCAAGCGGGACGGCGCAGCCCCGGTCGAGCGCGCCAGCCAGCCGCGCAGTGATCGCCACCAGGCCGCTGTCATCGCCGCCTGCCCTGTCGTTGTGGTGCCCTTGCCGTCACTGACCGCCTGCCTCTTCACGCGAATCCGGCCACCCGCCGTCGTCGCAGCATCGGCCGCACTTTCATCTTCTTTAACCGGAAGGCATGCGATGTCGACGGCACCGGCCGGGGGAATGGACTAGAATGGCGCCGCGCGACCCGTCCCCCTGCACCGACGACGTCGCTTTTTTTGTTTTGGGACCCTACCGTTCACTGGCCGTTCGCTGCAGTTCGCCGCTGATCGCGCCATCGGAGACGCCATGCTATTCGAAACCCTCGCCACCACCGGCCACGAACAGGTGGTGTTCTGCCACAACCACGACGCCGGCCTGAAGGCGATCATCGCCATCCACAACACCACCCTTGGCCCGGCCCTGGGCGGCGTGCGCATGCGTCCTTACGCCAGCACCGACGAGGCGCTGGCCGATGCGCTGCGCCTGAGCCGGACGATGACCTACAAGAATGCACTGGCCGGCCTCAACGTCGGTGGCGGCAAGGCGGTGATCATCGGCGACCCCAAAGCGGACAAGACCGAAGTGCTGTTCCGTGCCTTCGGCCGCTATGTCGATTCGCTGGGCGGACGCTACATCACCGCCGAGGACGTCGGCACCGATGTCAACGACATGGAGAACATCTACCTGGAGAGCCAGTTCGTGACCGGCGTGCACCAGGTCCATGGCGGCTCCGGCGATCCGGCCCCGTTCACCGCCTACGGCGCGCTTCAGGCGTTGATGGCGTCGATGCGCTTCAAGTTCGGCCATGAGGAAGTGGGCAAGACCAGCATCGCGGTGCAGGGCCTGGGTCACATCGGGATGGAACTGGTGAAGCTGCTGCGTGACCGCGGTGCCAAGCTGTATGTCACCGACCTGGACAGCGCGCTGGTTGACCGCGCGGTCAGCGACTTCGGCGCTGAAGCGGTCAAGCCGGACGAGATCCATGAAGTGAATGCCGATGTGTTCGCACCGTGTGCGCTGGAAGGCGCGATCAACGCCGACACCCTGCCGCGGATCAAGGCAAAGATCATCTGCGGCACCGCCAACAACCAGTTGTCGAGCCTGGAAATCGGCGACGAACTGCATGCGCGCGGCATCCTGTATGCGCCGGACTATGCGGTCAATGCTGGTGGCGTGATGAACGTGTCGCTGGAGATCGACGGCTACAACCGCGAACGCGCGATGCGCCTGATCCGCAGCATCTATCACAACCTCACCCGCATCTTCGAACTGTCGCAGCGCGAGAACATCGCGCCGCAGCGAGCGGCCGACCGCATCGCCGAAAGCCGCATCCTGTCGATCGGCAAATTGAAGATGCCGCTGGGCCGCAGCACCCCGCGCCTGGGCAACCTGCGCGGCGGCTGAGCGCGTCGATGTCGCGCCGGGGCTGGCGTCCCGGCGCGACTGTCACTCAGAACCCGGTGCTGTAGCGCAACGCCGCCTGGCGCGCGCCCTCGCCCCCGACGCGCTGGTCGAAGCCCAGGCTCAGGCGGCCACTGCGACCCCACCACGATTCCAGCGCCATGCCGATCAGGGCACTGCCGCGCGGCGCATTCCAGCCCGCCAGTGGTGCCCAGGCATCGACGCCGACGAAACTGGCCTGCCACGCCGCATCGGCACCCTCGAGCCGCTGCTGCCACTCGGCATGCCCGCGCAGGGTCCAGCGCCCCCAGCCACGCTCGCCGCGGATGCCGGCCAGCATCTGGCTGCGCTGCACGCGGTTGGCATCGCCACGCAGGCCGAAGCCGAACCCGCCCAGTTCGTTGAACGCATCGGTATCCACGCGCGTAGTGCTGGCGCCCAGATACGGTGTCAACGAGGCACCCGCGCGGCCGAAGCGATAGCCGCCTTCGACACTGGCACTGCTGAAGCGCCCGCCATAGCGGGCCGAAACACCGTAACTACCCGCGCCCAGCAGCAATTGGCGATCCAGCGCCCGGGTGAACTGCCCGCTGCCGATCTGGGCCAGCGCATAGCCCCGGCCCAGATTCCAGCCCGCGTAAAGCTGTGCCTGCGCCTGGCGATCACGCCCGCGATCGCCGCCGAAGCTGCTGCCACCGTTGCTGCGGGTCTCGCCGAAGGCCACACCCATCAGCCCGGTGCTGCCCAGCGGCAGGTCCTGGCCGGCCATCCAACCGCGGCTGTCGGCGGCGTTGCCGGCAAAGCTGCCCTGCCCGGCCTGGCCGAGCGCACTCTGCCAGGCCCCGCGCAGGCGCGGCGCCGCCTGCACGCGATCAAAGCGCTCTGCGATGGCACGGCGTGACATGTCGATGCTGTCGAAGGTGGCCGCTTCGGCCCGCGCATGCGCCTGCCCGGACAGGCTCTGCAGACTAGCCTCGAGGCCGTTGCTGCCACCGCCGGTCCACTGCAGCGCCCCGGCGGCCGTACCGAAGGCCGATCCCTGCAGTCCTGCATTCTTGTCGAGCACGGCAAATGCACCCTCCAGCCGCTGTGCTGCCGCCTGGGCGGAAGCCCCCAGGCCGCTGGCTGCCCCGGTGACACTGACCTGGGTCAGGTTCAACCAGGCGTTGTTGCTGTCGTAGCCATAGCTGCTCTGCAACAGCGACAGTCCCTGCAGGCCGCTGGAGGTGGCCGGCGTACTGAAGGCACCACTGAGTCCGCCGTCCGCATGGATCAGGTCCTGCCGGGTGCCGCTCTGTGGCACGTAGCCGGAGACGAAGCCATGCACGCGCACGCCACCGTCGAGGGTGGCCTTGCCGGTGACCTGCAGCGCATTGGCGCCGAGTGCGATCATCAACTGTGCGCCCGCCTGCTGGGCGTAGTCGCCCTCGATGGTGCCGGTGGTGTTGCCGGTGGTGAGGAATACGCTGCTGCCGTTGACCACGTTGCCGATCACGCGCGGCGCGCCGCCATTGAACTGCAGGCCGGTCGAATCCGGATCGGACTGGCCGAGGATGGTCACGTTGGAACGGATCACGCCACCGTCCTGCAGTGCCAGGATGCCGCGTTCGATGCGGGTGGAACCGGTATAGCTGTTGTTGCCGGCCAGCACCAGAGTGCCCCCGCCCTGCTTGACCAGGCCGCCGCTGCCGACGATGTTGTTGCGCCACGCCGAACCGCTGGAGGCCACATCCACGTTGGCAACCACATCCCCCCAGTCGAAGCGACCCGGACCGTTGATCGCACGACCGATGTCGAGCAGGCCGTAGCCGAACACCGGATCCACGCCCGGGGCGCCGATGTCCTTGGCAGTGCCCAGCAGGGTCTGCCGCACC
The DNA here is from genome assembly GCF_054083135.1 of Stenotrophomonas maltophilia group sp. LNF247. Classification (NCBI taxonomy): domain Bacteria; kingdom Pseudomonadati; phylum Pseudomonadota; class Gammaproteobacteria; order Lysobacterales; family Lysobacteraceae; genus Stenotrophomonas; species Stenotrophomonas maltophilia group sp. LNF247. Next base: position 66,995 of record NZ_JBSRQL010000011.1, on the reverse strand, counting down.
AGGTCGTTGCTGAAATACGGATAGCGCTGCCAGACCAGCGCAGCGGCGCCGGACACCAGCGGCGCCGCGAATGACGTGCCGTAGTTCCAGTAGTAGCTGCCCCCGTTTGCATCGGGATAGACCGCGCTGCCCGGCGCTGCCAGGCAGTAGCGCGCGGCCTGGCCGCAGCCATTGGCGTAGCTGGCCAACGTGCCCGGTGCATAGGGATCCACCGCGGTCGCCACCAGCCAGCCGCGCTCCAGATCTGCCGCCGGCAGCGAGCCGGCAACGCCCAGCTGGCTGGGCAGCGCGGCCAGGCTGCTCGGTTCACTGCGGCCGTCATTGCCCGCTGCGAACACCACCAGCCCGCCGTGGTTGACCACGAAGGGGCGATACTCGGCGGCCACCTGCGCGGTGGTCGGCAGGTCGGTCCAGTACAGGCCGCCCCACGAGTTGTTCATCACCTTTACGTTGTAGCTGATCAGGTCCTGGTGCACCTGGGCCACGCCCAGCGGTCCGCTGAAGGAATTGCCCTTGCCGCTGCCATCGTCGGCGGGCGGCTTGTCGGCGATGATCCGCGCCGAAACGATCTGCGCACCAGGGGCGATGCCGCCTGGCCAGGACCCAACCGGCGCGCCGGCAGCCAGGCTGGCTACCGCCGTGCCGTGGCCCACCACGTCGTCCACCTGCAGGTTGTTGCGCGACGGATCGATGTAGTTGAGGTTGGCCACCACCCGCCCGTTCAGTGCCACCGCGTCGCGCTGCACGCCCGAATCGACGATACCGATGCGCACGTTCTGGCCGCTCAGGCCGGCGGCCTGTGCGGCACGCGCATTGGTGACCGACAGATGCGCGTCGAAGGCCGGCTCCTGCGGTTTTGCCGGCGGCGGCGGCGTCGGTGGCGGGGTCGTGGGTGGCGGCGGTGGTGGCGGTGTGTCAATGCGCACGTTGCCGCCCCCGCCACCTCCGCCACAGGCTGTCAGCGCCAGTGCCAGCGCGGTTGCCAGGGCAGATTTCACCGTCGTCGTGCGTTCCATCGATTCCTTCCCATGAACATTGGCCCGTCGTTGTCCCGGCAGGCATGCGGCGCCGTCCAGCGGCGGCCCTCCCCGACCCTCTATACTTGGGCCGACCCCCACGCAGTCTGCCGGGAAACCGGGGCGCTTCCAACGGCCCACGGTCTCCTTTCCGAACATTGCTTACGCATCAACGAGATTGCCATGTCCAACATCGTCATCGCCGCCGCCAAGCGCACCGCCATCGGCTCCTTCCTCGGCCAGTTCAACGGCGTGCCGACCCCGACCCTGGGCGCGGCCGCCATCGCCGCCGCACTGGAGCAGTCGGGCATCCCGGCCAGCGACGTTTCCGAAGTCCTCATGGGCTGCGTGCTGCCGGCCAACCTCGGCCAGGCGCCCGCCCGCCAGGCGGCGATCGCTGCCGGCATTCCGCTGTCGACCGGTGCCACCACGCTGAACAAGGTCTGCGGCTCCGGCATGAAGACCATCATGCTCGGTCATGACCTGATCAAGGCCGGTTCGGCCAGCATCGTTGTCGCCGGCGGCATGGAATCGATGTCCAACGCGCCGCACATGCTGCCCAACTCGCGCACCGGCAACCGCTTCGGCAACTTCCAGGCGGTCGATCACATGGCCCACGACGGCCTGGTCAACGCTTATGACGGCAAGGCGATGGGTGAATTCGCCGAATGCGCCGTGGACAAGTACCAGTTCAGCCGCGAAGAGCAGGACGCCTACGCCATCGAATCGGTCAAGCGCGCGCAGGCAGCCCAGGCCAACGGCGCGTTCGCCGATGAAATCGTCGCGGTGAAGGTCGCCACCCGCAAGGGCGAGGTCGAGATCACCACCGACGAGCAGCCCGGCCGTTCGGACATCGCCAAGATCCCGACCCTGCGCCCGGCCTTCAAGAAGGACGGCAGTGTGACCGCCGCCAGCTCTTCCAGCATTTCCGACGGCGCTGCCGCAGTGGTCCTGCTGACCGAGGAAGATGCGGCTGCGCGCGGCATCAAGCCGTTGGCCCGAATCGTCGGCCACGCCACCCATTCGCAGGAACCGGAGTGGTTCACCACTGCCCCGATCGGCGCGCTGCGCAAGCTGCTGGACAAGACCGGCTGGTCGCTGGATCAGGTCGATCTGTTCGAAATCAATGAAGCCTTCGCTGTGGTGGCGATGGCGCCGATGCGCGAACTGGGCATTCCGCACGACAAGCTCAACGTGAATGGCGGCGCCTGTGCACTGGGCCATCCGATCGGTGCCTCCGGCGCACGCCTGGTGGTGACCCTGGTCAATGCCCTGCGCACGCGCGGTGGCAAGCGCGGCATTGCCACCCTGTGCATCGGCGGTGGCGAAGCAACCGCGATCGCCATCGAATTGATTTAACTAGATTTAACGATGATTTCGCAAAAATGAATGCGGGATCGCTTGACACCCAATCTTGGCTTGTCATCATGTTGTCGGCGCGCAGCATGCGCGTTGCCTAATTCTAACGACGAGGATTTACACAATGAGCATCAACAAGCTGCTGGTCGCGATGTCCCTGGCTCTGGCCCTGGCCGCCTGCTCGAAGCAGGAAGCTGCCCAGGACGCCGCTGCTTCGGCCAACGAAGCCGCCACCGAAGCCCAGGCTGCTGCCGACCAGGCCGCCGCTGCTGGCGCCCAGACCGCCGACGCTGCCCAGCAGGCCGCTGACACCGCCGCCACCGCTGCCGACGCTGCGACCGACGCTGCTGCCAACACCGCCGCTGCTGCCACCGACGCCGCTGCTGGCGAAGCCAAGGACGCCGCCAAGGCTGCCGAAGCTACCGCTGAGCAGGCCAAGGACGCTGCTGAAGAAGCCAAGAAGTAATCACTTCTTTCTTCACGCTGTTCCGGAAAAGCCGCTGGTTCGCCAGCGGCTTTTTCTTTGCGCCCGTGGATCGCGACTGAGCGCGCTCCGCGACCCCGTCTTCACAACGGCATGAATAGGCTGGCGTCCCCATCCATTGCAGTACCGGAGACCGCCATGAAGATTCGTCCGATCACCACCACCCTGCTGGCCGGCTCCCTGCTGCTGGCCCTGGCCGCCTGCAAGGGCCCGGAGGCCGAACAGGCCAAGCAGGACGCGCAGCAGGCCGCCGACAGCGCTGGCGTCGCTGCCCGCGATGCCGTCGACCGGGCCGCTGCCGCAACCCGCGACGCCGCCGACAAGACCGCTGCTGCTTCCGAGCAGGCCGCCGCCGATACCCAGCAGGCGCTGGACAAGGCCGCCGACGCCACCGCCAATGCCGCTGACCAGGCCAAGGTCGCCGCCACCGACGCGGCCGCGCACGCCAGCGACGCCACTGCCGACGCCGCGCAGAAGGTCGCCGACAAGGCGCGCGATGTCGCCAATGACGCCAAGGCCAACGCCGCCAAGGAAGAAGCCAAGCACTGAGCCTTGCCGGCAGCCGAGCACCGGCTCGGCGCTACAGGAAAAGCCGCGGCATGGCCGCGGCTTTACTGCTTTTCGCTCTCCGCTCTTTCTGTTGATTCCGTGGTGGACGGCACGGAAACCGTCCAAGGCCGCGCGGGTAGGTTGCGCAGGGGCGTAAGCGCCATGGATGGCGCGCCCGAGCCTACAAGGACGTATTCACGGCGCCCCCTGCGCGACCTACCCGCGCGGCCCATCCATCAGTATCAGCGCCCACCACGAGGGGCACCGCCGTTGGCCATTGCCTACGGCAGCGCGCGCGCCAGCATCGCGGTCAGCTCCAGGCCCGCCGGCAGCGTCCCGAATGCCAGCCCGTGCTCTCCTTCCAGCCGGCTGCGCACGAACGCCTCGGCGATCGGGCTGCGCGCACGCAGCAGCAGCGCTGCCTGCAACAACAGCGCAGTGCGCTCGCAGAACAGCCGCGCCTGTGATTCCTCCGGTGCCGGTGCCGCTGCCCAGCGCTGCAATGCCGCTGCGTAGCGCGCATCACGGTCGGCCACCGCCGCCAGCTCGCCGCGCAATGCCGCCATCGCGTCCGGTTCACGGGCCAATGCACGCAGCACATCCAGACACTGGATGTTGCCGCTGCCTTCCCAGATCGAATTCAACGGTGCCTGCCGGTACAGGCGCGGCAGCATCGACTCCTCCACATAGCCCGCGCCGCCCAGGCATTCCTGCGCTTCATTGACGAAGGCCGGCGCACGCTTGCACAGCCAGTACTTGCCCAGTGCCGTCCCCAACCGTGCCATCGCGGCTTCATTGGCATCCACACCGGCACGATCCACCGCGCGTGCGATGCGGATCGCCAACACCGTGGCCGCTTCCGACTCCATCGCCAGATCAGCCAGCACGTTGGTCATCAACGGGTGCTCGACCAGCAGCTTGCCAAAGGTGCGGCGATGCCGTGCGTGATGCAGCGCCTGCGCCAGCGCCATGCGCATCTCCGCTGCGGCGCCCAGCATGCAGTCCAGGCGGGTCATCATCACCATGCCGATGATGGTGGCCACGCCGCGGCCCTCTTCACCCACCCGCCACGCCTGCGCGCCGCAGAACTCGACCTCGCTGGAGGCATTGGCCCAATCCCCAAGCTTGTCCTTCAACCGCATCAGGCGGAACGCATTGCGGTCACCGTCTGCCAGGCGGCGCGGCAACAGCAGGCAGGTCAGTCCTCCCGGCGCCTGCGCCAGCACCAGGAAGCCGTCGCACATCGGCGCGGAAAAGAACCACTTGTGGCCGACCAGGCGATAGCGCTCGCCATCGATCGGTTCGGCGCGGGTACTGTTGGCACGTACATCCGAGCCGCCCTGCTTCTCGGTCATGCCCATGCCCAGGGTGATGCCGGCCTTGTCCGCCACCGGCACGTCGCGCGGGTCATAGACCGGCGCTGCGGCCTTGCGTGCCCACTCGGCCAGGTGCGGCTGCGTGCGCAGCACCGCTACTGCTGCATGGGTCATCGTCAATGGGCAACTGGTGCCCGCCTCGGCCTGGTGATGCAGGTAGCTCAACACCGCACGTGCCACGTGCGCGCCGGGCTGCGGCTCATGCCAGGACAAGCCTGCGACCCCGTGCGATTTGGCCGTGTCCATCAACTGGTGATAGGCCGGATGGAACTCCACCGTGTCGATGCGATGGCCCTGCGCATCATGCGTGCGCAGGCGTGGCCGATCGCGGTTGGCATCGAAGCCGACCCGGTACAGCTCATCACCCGCCAGCGCGCCATACACCGCCAATCGTGGCGCGAAGCTGCCAGCGCCTTCGCGCTGAACGGCTTCCATCAGCGCCGCGTCGTCGGTCCACAACTGCCGCCCCGCGAACGGCGGCGGCTGGTTCAGTACCACATGGGTTTCGTAGGGCGCGTTGCTGCTGAAGCTCGGTCCACTCATCCGGTCCATCCTGGCGGCAAGAAGTGTGCGGCCCGATTGTGCCGCATGACCTGCCAAGCCCGTGTTCAGGCCGGTTCTCACCCCGTGCACGAGCCGCAGGCCACAGTGATGGCATGGCAAGCAATGACGATCTGGTGGTGTTGCGACCGGAGGGGCTGTACTGCGCTGCGGGCGACTTCCACATCGATCCCTGGCGGCCGGTGCCGCGCGCGGTCATCACCCATGGCCACGGTGACCATGCTCGCCCGGGCATGGGCGAATACCACTGCAGCGACGGCAGCCTGCCGATCCTGCGTTGGCGCCTGGGCGACGTGCCGGTGCAGGCGCATGCCGAGGGCACCCCGTTCCGCCTGGGCCGGGTGCAGGTATCACTGCATCCAGCCGGCCACGTGCTGGGGTCCTCGCAGGTGCGCATCGACGACGGGCGGCAGGTCTGGGTGGCCTCCGGCGACTACAAGCGCCAGCCAGACCCGACCTGCGCGCCGTTCGAAGTGGTGCCCTGCGATACGTTCATCACCGAGGCAACCTTCGCCCTGCCGATCTACCGCTGGCCGGACACGCCGGCAGTCGCTGCGGAGATCGTGGCGTGGCGCCGCGAATGCGAACAGCGCGGCGAGGCGGCGATCCTGCTGTGCTATGCACTGGGCAAGGCACAACGGGTGCTGGCCGAGCTGCGGCCGCTGGATGATCGCCCGGCCTGGCTGCATGGCGCCATCGCCAATGGCGTAGCGGTGTACCGGCAGGCCGGCGTACCGATGCTGGAGACGCTCACCGTGGCCGAACAGGGCCGTCAACCCGATGCCGCCGGCCAGTTGATCCTCGCCCCGCCCTCGGCTGCGGGCACGCCCTGGATGCGCCGCTTCGGGCGCCACCAGCTGGGCTTCGCCTCGGGCTGGATGCAATTGCGCGGTAACCGGCGCCGACGCAACGTCGATCGTGGCTTCGTCATTTCCGATCACGCCGATTGGCCAGCACTGCTGACGACGATCGAACAGACCGGCGCGCAGCGGGTGATCGCCACCCATGGCAATACCGATGCGCTGATTCCCTACCTGCGTGAGCGCGGCGTGGCTGCCGAAGCCTTCCGTACCGGTTTCGGGAGCGAGGAATGAAAGCCTTCGCAGCGCTCTACCAACGCCTGGACCGCAGCACTGCCACGCTGGACAAGCGAGCGGCACTGGTCGATTACTTCGGCCAGGCAGGCGCGCACGATGCGGCGTGGGCGCTGTACCTCCTCAGTGGTGGCAAGGTGGGCGGCGCACGCCGGAAGATCGCCGCCAGTGGCGAACTGCGCGCCTGGATCGCCGAGGAATCAGGGTTGCCACCGTGGCTGGTGGACGACAGCTATGCGCAGGTCGGTGACCTGGCCGAAACGCTGACCCTGCTGCTGGACGACCCACCAAACCCCTCGCCTGACCGCCCCCTGGCCGAATGGATCGAACAGCACCTGCTGGCGGTGGCCAACCAACCCGAGGCGGTGCGCCGTGCGGCGGTCGTCGCCGGCTGGCGGCAGCTGTGCAGCAGCGAACGCCTGGTGTTCAACAAGCTGCTGACCGGAGCCCTGCGCGTTGGCGTCTCGCAACGGCTGGTGCAGCAGGCGCTGGCCGAGTGGTCCGGCCTGGATATTGCCCGCATCGCCCAGCGCATGCTGGGCGAGTGGGTGCCCTCGCCCGGGCTGCTGGCCCAGCTGCTGTCGCCGGATGAGCTGCCGCTCGACCGGCAGCAGCCCTACCCCTTTTTCCTCGCCTCGCCACTGGAGGGCAGCCCTGCCGAACGACTCGGTGCGATCGACGACTGGCTGCTGGAATGGAAGTGGGATGGCATCCGCGTGCAGCTGCTGCGCCGGCGCGGCGAGGTCGCCTTGTGGTCACGTGGCGAAGAGCGGCTGGATGGTCGCTTCCCCGAAATCGAACAGGCGGCGATGGCGCTTCCCGATGGCTGCGTGCTGGATGGCGAGCTGCTGGCCTGGGACGAAGCCGCGGACCTGCCACGTGCCTTCACCGCGCTGCAGACCCGCATCCAGCGCCGCAAACCCGGCGCGGCCACCCTGCGCAACACGCCGGTGCGCGTGCTCGCCTACGACCTGCTGGAACTCGATGGCGCGGACCTGCGCGAACTTCCATTGCAGCAACGGCGCGCGCGGCTCACCGAGGTCGTCGGTGCACTGGGCGATGCGCGCATCCAGCTGTCGCCCGACGTTGCCGCCGGCGACTGGCCGAAGGCCGCGGCGATGCGCGATGTGGCGCGCGAACGCGGTGTGGAGGGGTTGATGCTGAAGCGGCGCACGTCCTCCTACCAAGCGGGGCGACGACGCGGCGACTGGTGGAAATGGAAGGTCGATCCACTCACGATAGACGCGGTGCTGCTGTACGCACAGGCCGGGCACGGCCGACGCAGCACGCTGTACACCGACTACACCTTTGGCGTGTGGGACGGCGACACGCTGGTGCCGGTGGCCAAGGCGTATTCCGGCCTGGACGACAAGGAGATCCTCGCGCTCGACCGCTGGATCCGCGCCAACACCCGCGAGCGCTTCGGGCCGGTGCGCAGCGTACGCGCCGAACAGGTGTTCGAGCTGGGCTTTGAAGCAGTCAACCGCAGCAGCCGGCACAAGTCCGGCATCGCCGTGCGCTTCCCGCGCATCCTGCGCTGGCGCCACGACAAGCCCGCCAGCGAGGCCGATCAGCTGGCCAGCCTGAAGGCGCTGGCGCGATGACCCGCAGCCAGGCGCTGCGCCGGCTGGAAGACTGGTTTGCGTCCAGAGGCTGGCGCTCACTGCCGTTCCAGCGCGCAATGTGGCGCCACTACCTGGCGGGCGAATCCGGGTTGCTGCATACGCCCACGGGCAGCGGCAAGACACTGGCGATGTTCGGCGGGCCCCTGCTGCAGGCCATGATCGATCCGCCGCCCTTGCCCCGTCGGGCCAGCGCGGTGCGCCCACTGCAGGTGCTGTGGGTGACGCCCTTGCGCGCGTTGGCCAGTGATACCGCACGCGCACTGCAGGACGTGGTCGATGGGCTGGGGCTGGGATGGCGTGTCGGCCTGCGTAGTGGCGACGCCAGCAACCGCGAACGACGACAGGCGCGCGAGGGCCGCGTCGACGTACTGGTGACCACGCCCGAATCGCTGGCGCTGTTGTTGAGCTATCCCGACACGCTGCCGCGCATGCGCCAGCTGCGCTGCGTGGTGGTGGATGAATGGCACGAACTGCTGGGCAACAAGCGCGGCGTCCTGCTGCAGTTGAACCTGGCGGTGTTGCGCGATGCCAGGCCGGCATTGCAGCTGTGGGGTCTGTCGGCCACGCTGGGCAATCTGCAGGAGGCGCGCGACGTGCTGCTGCCCGGTCAACCGGAAGCACCGATCGTGCAGGGCGTACGGCCGCGCACACTCAGCGTGCGCAGCCTGCTGCCAGGCCCCGGCGAACGCTTCCCATGGGCGGGGCATCTGGGCCTGGCACAGCTGCCACGCGTGCTGGAGGCGCTGATGCAGGCACGCAGCAGCCTGCTGTTCACCAACACCCGTGCACAGGCAGAACTGTGGCATCAGGCGCTGGCCGCGGTGTGGCCGGAGGAACTGGACACGCTTGCGCTGCACCACGGCTCGCTGGATCCGGCCCTGCGCCAGCAGGTGGAAGACGGACTGCGCGCGGGCGCGCTGCGCTGCGTGGTTGCCACTTCCAGCCTTGACCTCGGCGTGGACTTCCCCGAAGTAGAACAGGTCCTGCAGCTGGGCAGCCCGAAGGGCGTGGCGCGCCTGCGCCAGCGCGCCGGACGCGCACGCCACCGCCCGGGTGCCAGCGGCGCCATCCTGTGCGTGCCCAGCCATGCGCTGGAACTGGCCGAGTACGCTGCGGTGCGCCGTGCATTGGCTGAAGGCGTGGTCGAAGCGCGCAGGCCGCCGACGCTGTCGCTGGATGTGCTGGCCCAGCACGCGGTCAGCCGTGCGCTGGCGGGCGGCTTCGACAGCACTGCGCTGCTGGAACAGGTCCGGCGTACCCATGCCTTCGCGTCGCTCGGCAACGACCAATGGCAGGCCGTGCTCACGTTCATCGTGCAGGGCGGGCAGGCCTTGGCCCAGTACCCCGATTTCCACAAGGTCGTGCGTGATGCCGATGGGTGGTACCGCATGCATGACCGCCGCCAGGCGCTGCGTCATCGGCTTTCGATCGGCACCATCAGCAGCGATGGCAGCGTGCGCGTGCAGTTCCTGCGCGGCGGCAGCCTGGGCGCCGTGGAGGAGCAGTTCGCCAGCCGGCTGCGACGTGGCGATCGTTTCCAGTTCGCAGGGCGCCTGCTGGAGCTGGTGCAGCTGCGCGACATGACCGCCTTCGTGCGGTTGGCACGAGGGCGCGGAGACGGCGTCGTGCCACGCTGGCAGGGAGGCCAGTTGCCGCTGTCGATGCCACTCGGTCGCGAGCTGGAGTGGGTACTGTCCGGCGCCGACAACAGTGCCGAATCACGCTGGCTGTCGCCCTTGCTGGCACTGCAGCAACAGTTGTCGGCGCTTCCCGGCGCGGACCACCTGCTGGTGGAACAGGTGCGGCGTCGCGAAGGCCAGTTCCTGTTCGTCTATCCCTTTTCCGGCCGCCACGTGCATGAGGCGCTGGCCGCCCTGCTGGCCTTGCGCTGTACCCGCCTGCAGCGCAACAGCATCGGCTACGCGGTGAACGACCATGGCCTGGTGCTGGCACCGGCCCAGGCGATCGATCTGGACGCAGCGCAATGGCGAGCATTGTTCACCCCCGATCAGCTGCTGGATGATCTGCGTGCCGCAGTGAACCTGGGCGAGCTGGCGCGGCGCCAGTTCCGCGGCATCGCACGTGTGGCCGGCCTGCTGGTACCCAGCCTGCCCGGTGGCATGCCGCGATCGCTGCGGCAGTTGCAGGCGTCGGCGGGCCTGCTCTTCGATGTACTGCGCGAGCACAATCCGGGCCATCTGCTGCTGGCGTTGGCCGAACGCGAAGTGCTGCACGACAGCCTTGACCTGCCGGGCTTGCGGCAGGTACTGGCAAGGATCGGCACGCAGGCGCTGTCGGTGCAATGCCCGGCGTCGCTGACGCCCCTGGGCTTCCCGCTGTGGGCCGAACGCCTGCGTGGGCAGTTCAGCAACGAGGACTGGCGTACCCGCGTGCAACGCGCGGCCAAGCAGCTGGAGCGCCGCCATGGCCGATGAACTGCTGCTGCTGCGCGCGGGCGAATCGCTTGTGCTGCTTGGCGAGCGCGCGCTGTACTGGCCCACACGGCAGGCGCTGTTGATCGCCGACCTGCACTTGGGCAAGGCCGACGTATTCCGCCGTGCCGGCATCGCGCTCCCCAGTGGTGGCACCGGGGAAGACCTCAATCGCCTGCAGGCGCTGCTGGACAGGTATGCATGCCGCGAGCTGTGGATCCTGGGCGACATCCTGCATGGACCGGCGCATCGCGCCGCGTGGTACCAGCAATGGTTGGCATGGCGCGAACGCAACGCGGCGCTGGACGTGCATGTCCTGCGCGGAAATCACGACCGCCACCTGCCGCACGCCCAGCTGCTGGTACAGATCCACGATGAAGCACACCTGCATCCGTTCATGCTTCGCCATGAGCCAGTGGCCGATGCAGGACGGCATGTGATCGCTGGGCATCTGCATCCGCAGGTCGCCCTGCCGCCGTTGCGTCGGCGCTTCCCCGTATTCTGGCTGCGTGACGGGATGACGGTCCTGCCGGCCTTCTCTGCGTTCACTGCGGGAATCGTGCCTGTTCCCGCTCCCGGCGAGCAGAGGGTCGCCTGCGTCGAGGGCAGCCTGGTCGAACTGCCCGTGACGTGAATCAGGCGGGGCGGATCTCCAGCTGCGGCATCAACTGGAACTCGGGCGTATCCCCTTCACGCCGCCGCGGCAAGGCCTGGATCCTCGCCAGCATTTCCTGCGCGCAGGCGCGGATGCGTGCATGGTGTTCCGGCGACGCGTGGCTGATCAGGCTGCCCACATGGAATTCAAACACGTCCTCCAGTACGTCGGGCTGGTCCTCGTGCAGCATCTGCAGCAGACCACGCAGCTTGCAGATTTCCGATTCCAGCTCCTCGACCGCGAACAACATGGCGTCCTCCTCTTCAACAACAGGCGGCGCGTCCGGGCCGCAACAGGCCGCGACGGCAGCGCCGCCCGGGCCACGCGCGATGTCGATCACGGAAAGGAAAACGGGCGACGCGCAATCGCGTGCAACCCACTTCTCGCATATCTGTAGTGACGCAGCCGTTAATTCACGTGACGACGCGCCTCACGCACTGGCCGTGATCGCGTTGCTGGGAGGCATTGCCATCGACGTGCCCAGTTCGTTGACGAATGCCGGGTCCAGTTGGAGCGAGCCAAGCCAGCCATGCTGCGTGCCACTGAGTATGCGCAGCATATGCCCACGGCCACCGGGCAGGCGCCCCATCGGGCCAAGCAGCACATCACGCGCTTTCGCCCAAGCGTCGCGGTCGGACTGGAACAGTGGCGTCAGCCAGCGGCTCCAGCGCTGGTACACGGCCACATGCGCGCGCCGCTGCGCTTGGTAGGCCTGCAATGCCGCCGCACTGCCGCCATGGCTGCGCACGGCATCGCGCAGTGCCAGCGCATCGAGCAACGCCATGTTCACACCCTGCCCCAGCTGTGGGCTCATCGCATGCGCCGCATCACCGGCCAGCACCATGCGGCCTTGGTGCCAACGTGTCATCACCGCATCACGGTAAACGGCGCGCGCCATCTGGCCGGCATCGCGCAGATGGGCGAAGCGCGCACCGGCCTGCGGCCACAGCGCATGCAGTTCATCCAGCCAGGGCGCCATACCTTCGGCCTGCCACCGATCGAAATCGGCGCGTGGCAGGCTCCAGAAGAAGCTCAGGCGCGGCGTGTCATCACCGGGGCGGGTACCGACCGGCAGCAGCCCGATCATCTTGCGCGCGGCCACGTAGCGCTGGCGCAGCTCGCTCATGTGCGGCCAGTCCTCGGCCGGCAGCAGGCACCACAGCGCGCCCCACGGGTAAACCCTGTCCAGCGCGATGCCCTGCTCGACGCCGCCGCGCAGCGTTGAAGCTGCACCATCGGCAGCCACCACAAGGTCGAACGGTCCGTGCTGGCGCCCCCCGCTGTCGCGCAAACGCCCCTGTGCGGCGTCGACGGAAACGATGGTGGTGCCGACATGCAGCTGGCCGGCGCCATCGCGGGCCTGGTCCAGCAGCGAAAACAGTGCCCCGCGCTGCATGCCCAGCCCATGCAGGCGTGCATCCAGCCCGGCATAGGCCATGTCCATCACCGCGCGCTCGCACGGCGTGTCGCCATACAGGCGGTGCACCGGCGCGGCATGTGCACGCACGGAATCAAGCAGGCCCATCTGCCACAGTACCTGCAGGCCGCTGGGCTGCAGCAGGAAGCCGGCGCCAACCGGTCCCGGCGTGGGCACGCGTTCGAAGATCTCCACCTCGTGGCCGTCACGGGTGAGCAGGATGGACACTGCCTGTCCAGCGGTGCCGTAGCCGATCACGGCGATGCGCAGTCGTTCCTTCATGGGCGCATTGTGCCCGAGGTGGGTGGATCGCGAACGGGCCGCGAGCGTGCCGCGCAAAAAAAACCCCGCCGGAGCGGGGTTTTCAACGCACTGTCGAGTGGATCACTCGGCCGGCGTGATGTTCGAAGCCTGGGCACCCTTCGGGCCCTGGGTCACGTCATAGGTGACACGCTGGCCTTCCTGCAGGCTGCGGAAGCCCTTGGAGTTGATGGCGGAGAAGTGCGCGAACACGTCGGCGCTGCCATCCTCCGGCGAGATGAAGCCAAATCCCTTGGCGTCGTTGAACCACTTGACGGTACCGTTCGGCATGGTGATGCGAGACCTTATGCAATGAATGGGTGGTGTACGCTGAACCCGCGCACAAGCTGAGTATGCAAAGCTTGCTCGGCGAAGACAATCACCCCCGTGCCAATTCACCTACCAGTTCCGGAAGTCCGTTGCTGGCGGCCTGCACGTTGGCAAGTACTTCAGCCATCGTGATCTCTTCACCATCGCCACAGCCGGCAGCCCAGTTGGCGATGATCGCCAGGCAGGCGTAATCCAGCCCCAGCTCCCGTGCCAGTGCGGCTTCCGGCATCCCGGTCATGCCCACCAGATCGCAGCCGTCGCGGCGCATGCGGGCGATCTCGGCGATGGTTTCCAGGCGCGGGCCCTGCGTTGCGCCGTAGCAGCCGCCGTCATGGACCGTGACACCGGTCACTTTCGCAGCGGCCAGGATCTTGCTGCGCAGCATCGGCGTATAGGGGTGGCCGAAATCGACGTGGACCACGTCGGTGCCTTCTTCTTCACAGATCGTGCTGATGCGGCCCCAGGTGTAGTCGATGATCTGATCCGGGCAGGCCAGCACGCGCGGACCAAAGTGTTCGGTGATGCCTCCCACCGTGTTCAACGCCAGCACGCGCTGCGCGCCCAGTTGCTGCAGTGCGGCCAGGTTGGCGCGGTAGTTGATCTTGTGCGGCGGCAGCGAATGGCCCTCGCCATGCCGCGCCAGGAACGCCACGCGGTGTCCAAGCAGCGTACCGACGCGTACCGGGCCGGACGGGCGGCCGAAGCGGGTGTCGACCTCGTGGGTCTGCACGTCGTCAAGCTTGGCCAGGTTGTAGACACCGGTACCGCCGATCACGGCCAGGGCGATCTGTTGCATTCAAAGCACTCCATGAAAAGACCAACGCCGGCACCCGAGGATGCCGGCGGCAGAAGAAGACGCGCCGCGGGCGGCTGCGCCGTTATTCCTTCATCGCGTAGATGGCCGGCACGCAGCGCAGGGTTTCATTGACGTCCATGCCGAAGCCGAACACGTAGCGGTCCGGCAGTTCGATGCCGGCGTAGTCGGCGGTCACGTCCGGCAGCGCGCGGTCGTGCTTCTTCACCGTCATCGCGGCGATGCGCACGTCGGTCGCGCCCTGTTCCAGGCACCAGGTGCGCACGCCCTGCAGGGTGTAGCCCTCGTCCAGGATGTCGTCGACCAGCAGCACGCGGCGGCCGAACAGCGAGGTCGCCGGCTTGTGCTTCCAGACCAGGTCGCCGCCGGTGGTTTCGCCGCGGTAACGGGTGGCGTGCAGGTAATCGAACTGCACGTCCTGGCCGCGCGCGCCCAGCTCCAGCGCCAGCTGGCCGGCGAACGGCAGCGCGCCGTGCATGATTGACAGGAACAGCGGCACCTCGCCCTTGTAATCGCGCGCGATGGCGTCGGCGATACCAGCGATGGCCTTGTCGATGGTGGGGCGGTCGACCAGCAGGTCAGCCTGGGCCAGGGCCTGGGAAATGGTGAGGTTGGGCATCAGACGGTTCTTCCAAGGGTTTCAATCAGACGGGATTGGGTGTGGCCATGGCGGGCATCGGCCAGCAGGCCATCCCAGCCAAGCGCGCCGCGGCCGAGCAGGCCCAGCAGCGCAGCAGTATTGAGGGAGCGCCCCTGCACCGCGTGCAGGGCTTCATCAACCAGCTCCGGGTGGCAGACCAGCACCACGTCGCAGCCGGCGTCCAGGTGTGCGTGCACGCGCGCGGGCACGCCACCGGCACTGTGCGAGGCGGCCATGCCGATGTCATCGGAGAACACCACGCCGCGGAAGCCGAGCTCGCCACGCAGGATGTCCTGGATCCAGCGCGGCGAATAGCCAGCCGGTTCAGGCGCAATCTGCGGGTAGATCACGTGCGCCATCATCACCGCGTCGGCACCGGCGGCGATGCCGGCCTGGAATGGCACCAGGTCCTGCGCGCGCAGCTCGTCCAGCGCGCGCGGGTCGATCGCGGTATCCACGTGGGTGTCTTCCAGCACGGTGCCGTGGCCGGGGAAATGCTTGAGCGTGGCGGCCATGCCGACCGCATGCATGCCACGCACATAGGCTGCGGTGAACGCCGCAACCACCTGCGGGTCTTCGCTGAAGGCGCGGTTGCCGATGGCGCGGTTGCCGCGGCCAAGATCGACCACCGGCGCGAAGCTGAGGTCCAGCCCGCTGGCGCGGACTTCACTGGCCATCAGCCAGGCGTGCTGCTCGGCCAGCGACAGGGCCTGCTGCGGGTCGGTGGCGTACAGGGCACCGATGTCCTGCAGTGGCGGCAGATCACTGTAACCTTCGCGGAAGCGCTGTACGCGGCCGCCTTCCTGGTCCACGCAGATCAGCTGCGGGCGCGGCGCAGCGGCGCGGATCGCCGCGCTCAGATCGGTTACCTGCTGGCGCGAGGCGACGTTGCGCTTGAACAGCACCACCCCGGCCACGGCATCGTGCTGCAGCCAGTCACGTTCCTGGGTGGTCAGTTCGGTGCCGGCAACGCCGATCAGCAGCATGGTTGATCTCCACAACGCGCGCCCGCATGGCGCAGTGCCGCATTGTCGCAGAACCGGCCGACAGGCGCAGTGGTCAAGGGGAAAAGGGAAACGCGGGGGCTCTGCCCCGGTCTGCTCAGACCCTGCAGCCGTCCGGGCCGCAGGCCTCGTCGTCGCCAGCCGGGGCGGCCGGGGGCCCCTGTTCGGCCGCGATCTGGCGCAGCGCGTTGGCAAAGCCTTCTGGCGGCTGCGCCCCGGAGATCGCCCACTTCCCGTCGATGACAAAGGTCGGCACGGAGGAAATGCCCAGCGCGTGGGCTTGGCCGAGCTTGGCCTCGACCTCGGCCAAGCCACGGTCCGAGGCCAGCATCTGCGCGATTTCGCCACCGTCCAGGCCGCCAGCCACGCCGGCCTTCACCAGTACAGCGTTGTCGGCCAGGTTCTGGCCATGTTCGAAGTGGGCGCGGAACAGCGCCTCGCTGACCGCATCCTGCACGCCGTGCTCGCCGGCCAGCCACAGCACTCGGTGCGCCGGCAGCGTGGTCACCCGCACCTGGCCCTGGTTGAAATCCATCGGAAGCCCCTCCGCGCGCGCGGTGGTCTGGGTCTGGCCGAGGATCTGCTCGGTGCGCTCGACGCCCCCAAACTTCCGCGAATAGGCCTCGCGCAGCGGCACCGGGGTGTCGTCCGCATCCGGGTCCAGCTGGAACGGCTGCCAGTGGATATCAAGATCAGGCGCGTGCTCGCCCAGCAACTGCACGCCCTGCTGGAAACGATGCTTGCCAATCCAGCACCAGGGGCAGACCACGTCGGAGTAGATGTCGATTCTCATCCCCACGACATGGGGACCGCCTTCCTCGATAAAAGGGGACGGAGGGGATTAAGTCGCTTTCCGCACAGGCGGGGTAAAGACGACTTAATCCCCTCCGTCCCCTTTTTGGGGGTTCACCACTGTGAATACGGGCGGCTGGCCAGGGCAACGTTGTAGTAACGGGCGTCATCGGTCACTTCGGCACCGACCCAGTCCGGCAGGTCGATGGCTTGGTCGGCGCTTTCCAGCTCGACTTCAGCCACCACCAGGCCGGCGTTGTCACCGAGGAACTCATCCACTTCCCAGGTCACGCCGGCGTGTTCGACCAGATGGCGTCGCTTGTCGATCAGGCCGCCGACGCACAGCGCCAGCAGTGCGCGCGCGTCCTCCACCGGGATCGGGTAGTCGAACTCCTGGCGGGTATGGCCGAGGGTGCGTGACTTCAGGTTCAGCGCGGCGTGGTCGCCTTCGATGCGCACGCGCACCGAGGCGTTCTGGGTGCCGCGGTCGAGCGCGCCCATGTCGTTGATGTAGCCCTGCGCCATCGGGATCACCCGATGCGCGGCGGTGCGCCAGCCATCGCTGCTGACCAGGAATTTGCGTTCGATTTCGATGCCCATGGCGCAATTATGCGCCACGGGTGATGACACCTGCTCAGCGCTTCTCGAATACTGCGATGCTTTCCACGTGCGCGGTGTGCGGGAACATGTCCATGGCACCGGCGCTGACCAGGGTGAAGCCCTGTTCGTTGACCAGATAGCCGGCATCGCGTGCCAGCGAGCCCGGGTGGCAGCTCACGTAGACAATGCGCTTGAACTGCTTCAGCGGCAGCTGCTGCAGCACTTCGATCGCGCCCGAGCGCGGCGGATCCAGCAGCAGCTTGTCGAAGCCCTGGCGCATCCACGCCGTGCTGCGCTGGTCCTGGGTCAGGTCGGCGCTGAAGAACTGGGCGTTGGCCAGGCCATTGCGCTCAGCATTCTCACGGGCGCGCGCGACGAGGCCGGCATCGCCTTCCACGCCAACGACCTCGCGCACGCGGCGGGCCAGCGGCAGAGTGAAATTGCCCAGGCCGCAGAACAGGTCCAGCACGCGCTCGTCCTCACCCGGCTCCAGCAGATCCAGGGCATGGGCGATCATCTTTTCGTTGAGCTTGGCGTTGACCTGGATGAAGTCCAGCGGGCGGAATGCCAGTTCCACATCCCAGGGCTCCAGCCGGAACGACAGGGGCACACCCTGCCCGTCCAGCGGCTTCACGGTGTCCACGCCACCGGACTGCAGGTAGATCACGAAGCCATGCTGCTGGCCGAAGGCAGCCCAGGCCGCACGGTCCGCATCGCTGAGTGGCTGCAGGTGGCGCACGGTCAGGACCACGGCCTGGTCGCCGGCGATGAACTCAATCTGCGGGATATCGCGCTTGCCATCGAGCGATTCGATGAAGGTGGACAGCGCCTCGACCTTGGTGCCGATCTCCGGGATCACGGTCAGGCACTGGCTGAGGTCGGCGACGAAACGCGGATCCTGTTCACGGAAGCCGACCAGGGTCTTGTCCTTCTTCTCGACCCGGCGCACGGAGAAGCGGCCCTTGCGACGGTAACCCCAGCTGTCGCCGACCAGCGGCGCAAGCACGGTGCCCGGCTTCACATGGCCGATCCGCTCCAGGTTGTCCATCAGCACGCGCTGCTTGGCGACGATCTGCTGGTCTTCGTCCAGGTGCTGCAGCACGCAGCCGGCGCAGGTGCCGAAATGCGGGCACTTCGGGGTCACGCGCTGCGGCGAGGCCTGCAGAACTTCCAGAGTGCGCGCTTCGTCGAAATGGCGGCTGCGGGCCGTCTGTTCGGCCGTCACCACCTCACCCGGCAGGGCACCGCTGACGAAGGTGACCTTGCCGCCCTCGCCTTCACGGCGGGCGACGCCGCGACCATCATGGCTGAGGTCGAGGATTTCGGTCTGGAACGGGGTACGGTCGATGCGGGAGCGGGATCGGGCCACGTGGCAACAGGCTGCGGGCAAAAATGGGGGCGTATTGTCGCAGATCCTGACCGGCAGGGTCCGGACCCGCTTGCGCCCGCCGCCGCCGTGCTTGATGATTGCAGCAGCTGACATGGAGGCAGCCCTGATGCAGATGACCCCGCGGGCCAGCCGGCCCCGCTTCCTGCTTGTCGAGGACGACATCATCAGCCGCGGTTTTTTCAAGGCGGCGTTGGAAACGTTACCGGCGGATGTGGACACCGCAGATTCGCTGGCCAGCGCTTTGGCCAGCGCCGAACCCGGCGCGCACGACCTGTGGCTGATCGACGTCAACCTGCCTGACGGCAATGGCGCGCAGCTGCTGCGCGAACTGCGCCGTTCACATCCCGACACCCCGGCGTTGGCACATACCGCTGACGGTGACACGTCCATCCATGCCCGCCTGCGCGAAGCTGGCTTCAGCGACACCCTGGTCAAGCCGCTGGGCCGCGACCAGTTGCTGAAGGCTGTGCGCCGCGCACTGGTGAACAGCCCGGCGGGGATCTCCGTTGCCCCGGCCCCGGCAGCGGTCGAGCTGCAGGTGCAGGACTGGGACGAGACAGCGGCACTGGCCGCGCTCAATGGCCAGCGCAACCACTTGATCGCCCTGCGCGAACTGTTCCTGGCCGAGCTGCCGGGGGTGCGTGACGCGGTCGAGCAGGCGGTGGACCAGCATGATGAGCGTCAGCTGCGCAGCCAGTTGCACCGGTTGCAGGCGAGCTGTGGGTTCGTGGGCGCGGCACGCTTGGCCCGGGCGGTACGCCAGCTGCATCATGCGCCGGAGTCCGGGCAGGCCCAGGATGGGTTCCGCGCGGCGGTGGCGGCCCTGCTGCATTGAGGGTTGGTCGGCAGGGCTGCGCCCTGCACCCGCCAAAGCTAACGTCAAATTCAACGTCAAAAGCCGGCATCCCGTGGGATGGCGGGGCGGTGTCGGAGCGCGGGGACGCCGTGAACCCGTCCATGGGGGCTTGGCGTCCGCTGACGGGCGGCCAGATCAGACACCCCACACTCCGACACCGCCCCGCCTCTGACAGATTTCCGCGATCGGGTAGATCCACGCCATGCGTGGATGAATCTCTGTCAGATATCGAAATTCAAACTGGGGGTCAGATCCGTTTTCCGAAGGAAAACGGATCTGACCCCATTGCCATTCCGACAGCTCGCGGAAAACTGTCGAAGGCGGGGTGGGTCCGGTTGCGGGAGTGTCCGCGGCATGGATGCCGCGGCCAAGCCCCCAGGGATGGGTTTACGGCGTCTCCCGCAACCGGACCCACCCCGCCTACCCACGAGTAGCCAGCTTTTGACGTCGCCGTTGATTCGGCAGGTGCAGGGCTGCAAGCCCTGCCGAACACCCCCTACCTGCGGGGTGCGAGCTGCTCGAGCATTTCCCAGGACTTCAGGCCGCGCGGCCCGAGGTGATGGGCCAGCACCCGCCGCATCGGCAGGCGCAGGCTGGCCAGGTCGGCGGCAGCGGGCTCTTCGTCGGCCGCCAACGCCAGCAGCGCCGAGCCAGTGGCGGACGCCCGGCGCTCCCCGCCGCGCTCGCTCAGCAGTCGCTGCGCGCCTTCCTGAGGATCCAGTTCGTAGCGCGCCGCCGGGTCGATCGGCTGGCCATCGCTGGCGCTGTCCAGATCGAAACCCAGGCCCAGCGCGGACAGCAGCTCGCGTTCGAAGCGACGCAGGGTCCAGGCCAGGCCGGCGCCCACGGCCAGCCGCGCACGTGCCTCGCCGTAGGCCAGGTACAACCCGGGCAGCGGGTCCTGGCGCGGGGCCAGGCGCAGGGTCAGTTCACTCAGGTAGAAGCCGGCCAACATCGCCTGGCCGACCAGGCGTGGCGCGGCATCCAGCGCCTCGGCACCGCGCAGCTGGGCCAGTTCACCGCGCTGCTGGGCACTGAAGCGGATCCATTGCAATGGCTGCAGGGCAGCGCGCAGCACCTGGCCCTTGGCGGTTGACACACCACGCGCGAGCAGGCCGATACGGCCATGCTGCGCGCTCAGCACTTCGACCAGCAGGCTGGTCTCGCGGTAGGCCCGTGCATGCAGCACGAAGCCGGTGTCGTCCTCGATCAGCATCGAAGCGACCGCAACGACTTACTCGTAACCGAAGGCCTTCAGTGCGGCCTCGTCGTCGGACCAGCCTTCACGCACGCGCACCCAGGTCTCCAGGAACACCTTGGCCCCGAACAAACGTTCCATCTGCAGGCGGGACTTGGCGCCGATCTCCTTCAGCCGGGTGCCACCCTTGCCGATCACGATCGCCTTCTGGCCTTCACGTTCGACCCAGATAACCGCACCGATGCGCAGCAGGTTGCCATCTTCGGTGAAACGCTCGATTTCCACCGTGGTGGCATACGGCAGTTCCTCGCCGAGCTGGCGCATCAGCTGCTCGCGCACCAGTTCACCGGCCAGGAAACGCTGGCTGCGGTCGGTGATCTCGTCCTCGCCGAACATTGGCGGGGCTTCCGGCAGCAGCTTCAGCACATCGCGCACCAGCGCTTCCAGGCCGTTGCGCTTCTGCGCGGAGATCGGATGCACGGCGGCGAAGTCGCGACCTTCGGTCACCTGCTGCAGGAACGGCAGCAGCGCGCCCTTCTCCTTCAGGCGATCGATCTTGTTGACCACCAGCACCACCGGAATGCCAGCGTCGCGCAGCACATTGAAAGCCAGGCTGTCCTCTTCATCCCAGCGGCCGGCTTCGATCACCAGCAGGCCGGCGTCGACGCCTTCCAGCGAGCCGCGCGCAGCGCGGTTCATCACCCGGTTCATCGCCCGCTTCTGCACCTTGTGCAGGCCGGGGGTGTCGACCAGCACCAGCTGTCCTTCCGGATAGGTGGCGATGCCCAGCAGGCGATGGCGCGTGGTCTGCGGGCGGTTGGAAACGATGCTGACCTTGGCGCCGACCAGGGCATTGGTCAGGGTCGATTTGCCCACGTTCGGGCGGCCGATGACGGCCACGCTGCCGCAATGATGGGAAGTTTGTTCGCTCACTTGGAATCCAGTTGTTCTAGGACGGCCGCAGCCGCCTGTTGTTCGGCAAGCCGCCGCGAGGCGCCTTCGCCCTCGGTGCTGGCGGCCGGGTCGGCTACGTTGCAGCGTACCCGGAAGTGCTTGGCGTGGTCGTCACCGGATTCTGACACCAGCTCGTACTGCGGCAACGCCTTCTGTCGGGCCTGCAGCCATTCCTGCAGGCGGGTCTTGGGATCCTTCTCAGGCCGGCCCGAGGCCGGCAGCGCCTCGATCGAAGCACTGAACCAGGGCAGCACCACTGCCCGGCAGGCCTCGAAGCCGGCATCCAGGTAGATCGCAGCCACCACGGCTTCCACCGCATCGGCCAGGATCGAGTCGCGGCGATGACCACCGGACTTCATTTCGCCCGGGCCCAAGGTCAGCCGCTCGCCCAGTTCCAGGCTGCGCCCGATCACCGCAAGCGCGCCTTCACGCACCAGCTCTGCGCGGGCGCGGGTCATCGCCCCTTCGTCGGCCTTGGGCCAGCGCCGGTACAACGCCTCGGCCGCCATCATGTTGACGATGCTGTCGCCAAGGAACTCCAGCCGCTCATTGTGCGGCGCACCGGCACTGCGATGCGTCAGCGCCTGCTTGAGCAGCGCCGGGTCGCTGAAGGCATGACCGATCAGGTCGCCACGTTGGATGAATTTACTGGGCACCGCTTCGTGTCAGGTCCTGGGAAGAATCGAATTTGCCAACCACATCGAGGTTGCCGATCAGCTGACGGCGCACTTCGTAGTTGACCTTGAGGGTCCAGCCATTGTCGCGACGGTCGAACTTCACGTTGGCCGGCTTCACGTTGTCCGAGTAGTTGATGTACAGGCGCTTGAAGAACAGGTCCTGGATGCGCGCCGGCTCCATGCTGCCCACGCCCGGCTCGTTGGCCAGGCTCTTCATCGCCGAGCGCACAGCGTAGTACTCCTGATACATCGGGAACAGCTTCATGCCGATGTAGAGGAAGAAGCCCACCACGATCAGGACCGTCAGGAACGAGGTCAAGGTCATGCCACGCTGCGTGTTCATCGTCTTCATTGCGTTCTCCCCAGATACGCGTTGGATGTGAAGGTACTCAGTTGATGCTCGAGCCGATCCGCGACGGCTCGAAGCCATCCTTGCACAACCAGCCCTGGCAGTTCAGCCAGATCAGGAACGCCTTGCCGCGCAGGTTTTCTTCCGGCAGCAGGCCCCAGAACCGGCCATCATCGCTGTTGTCGCGGTTGTCGCCCATCACCAGGTACTTGCCGGCCGGCACGGTCCACTGGCCCTGGCCGCGCGGATAGTCGGTCTCCAGCACCGTGTGGGTGCGGCCCGGCAGGTGCTCGAGCAGCAGGTTGGCGCCCTCGCCCTGGCCCTTGTGGCCGGCGTAGATACCCTTGTTGTCATACTTCAGCGGCTCGCCGTTGAGGATCACGCCGTCGCCTTCGAAGACCACGGTGTCACCCGGCACGCCGATCACGCGCTTGATGAAGTTCTCGCCCTTGGCCGGATCGTTCTCGCCATGGCCGGGGAAGTGGAACACCACCACGTCACCACGCGACGGCTCGCCAAACGGCACGATCTTGGTGTTGCTGATCGGCAGGCGCAGGCCATAGGAGAACTTGTTGACCAGGATGAAATCGCCGATCAGCAGGTTCGGCATCATCGAACTGGATGGAATCTTGTACGGCTCCGCAATGAAGCTGCGCACGACCAGCACGATCGCCAGCACCGGGAAGAACGCACGCGAGTAATCCACCAGCACCGGCTCGGAATCGAGCAGGCCCGCGCGCTGGGCGCGACGCTTGGCGAGGTACAGCTTGTCCGCAAGCAGGATCAGGCCCGAGGCCAGGGTCAGCACGACCAGGAGGATCTCAAACAGTTTCATTCAGGGTCCTTTGCAACGTCACCAGACGACCGGCCCCGCAGGGCCGGTGCGGGCTTACTTGTTGTCCATCTGCAGCACGGCCAGGAACGCTTCCTGCGGGATCTCCACGCGGCCGACCTGCTTCATGCGCTTCTTGCCTTCCTTCTGCTTTTCCAGAAGCTTCTTCTTGCGCGAAACGTCGCCACCATAGCACTTGGCCAGCACGTTCTTGCGCATGGCCTTGACCGTGGTGCGGGCGATGATCTGCGAGCCAACGGCGGCCTGGATGGCCACGTCGAACATCTGGCGCGGGATCAGGTCCTTCATCTTTTCGCACAGCTCGCGGCCGCGGCGGTCGGCATGGCTGCGGTGCACGATCAGCGACAGGGCATCGACCTTGTCACCGTTGATCAGCACGTCCACGCGCACGAACGGGCCCGCGTCGAAGCGCACGAAGTGGTAGTCCAGCGAGGCATAGCCACGGCTGACCGACTTCAGCTTGTCGAAGAAGTCCAGCACCACCTCGGCCATCGGCAATTCATAGCTGATCTGCACCTGGCTGCCCAGGTAATTGATGCCGATCTGGCTGCCGCGCTTTTCTTCGCACAGCTTGATGATGTTGCCGATGTACTCCTCGGGAGTGAGCACGTTGGCACGGATGATCGGCTCGCGGATCTCCTCGACCTGGTTCACCGGCGGCAGCTTGGCCGGATTGTCCATGTTGATGATCGAGCCATCGGTCTTCAGGACCTCGTACACCACCGTCGGCGCGGTGCTGATCAGGTCCAGGTTGTATTCGCGCTCCAGGCGCTCCTGCACGATCTCCATGTGCAGCATGCCCAGGAAGCCGCAGCGGAAGCCGAAGCCCATCGCCTCGGAGCTTTCCGGCTCGAAACGCAGCGCGGCGTCGTTCAGGCGCAGCTTGTCCAGCGCTTCGCGCAGGTCCGGGTAGTCCTCGGCGTCGACCGGGAACAGGCCGGCGAACACGCGCGGCTGCATTTCCTGGAAGCCCGGCAGCGGCTTCGGGGCCGGGTCGCCGGCCAGGGTCAGCGTGTCGCCGACCGGCGCACCGTGCACGTCCTTGATGCTGGCGGTGACCCAACCCACTTCACCGGCCTTCAGCGCCGGCAGCACCTTGCGCTTCGGGGTGAACACGCCAACGTTGTCGACCTGGTGGTTGCGGCCGGTGGACATCACCTGCAGCTTGTCACCGGCCTTGATCTCGCCCTGCATCACGCGCACCAGCGACACCACGCCCAGGTAATTGTCGAACCACGAATCGATGATCAGCGCCTGCAGCTTGTCGGTGTCGCGCGGCGCCGGCGGCGGGATGCGGTGCACGATCGCTTCCAGCACATCCTGCACGTTCAAGCCGGTCTTGGCGCTGACCGGCACCGCGTCGGAGGCGTCGATGCCGATCACGGCCTCGATCTCGGCCTTGGCGCGCTCGATGTCGGCGGTGGGCAGGTCGATCTTGTTGATCACCGGCACCACTTCCAGGCCCTGCTCCACCGCGGTGTAGCAGTTGGCCACCGACTGCGCTTCCACGCCCTGGGCGGCATCGACCACCAGCAGCGCGCCTTCGCAGGCGGCCAGCGAGCGGCTGACTTCATAGGAGAAGTCGACGTGGCCGGGGGTGTCGATGAAGTTCAGGTGGTAGGTCTGCCCGTCCTTGGCCAGGTACGGCAGCGACACCGACTGCGCCTTGATCGTGATGCCACGCTCGCGCTCGATCGGGTTGGAGTCGAGCACCTGCGCTTCCATCTCGCGGGCCTGCAGGCCACCACAGAGCTGGATGATGCGGTCGGCCAGCGTGGACTTGCCGTGGTCGACATGGGCGATGATGGAGAAGTTGCGGATGTTCCGCATCGAATCAGAAGACATAGGTGGCGGCGGCGCGCGGCGTCGTCAGGGTAACGGTCGATTATCGCATGCCCGGCGCCCGCCCGCGAAAACGGCCTCATCGAGCCGGGCCCGGAATGCCCGAAGCCCCGCCGGGGCGGGGCTTCGGGGGAACCACGTGGCCGCCGGGGCGGCCCTGCACCGGCCTTATTGGCCAGCCTTGACCGCTACGAACGCGCTGTTGCCGCTGCCGGTGCGCACCAGCAGCATCACTACGTCGCCCTTCTTGTAGCTGGACAGCGCACGGTTCAGCGCGTCCACGCTGCCGACCTGGGTGCTGGCTACCTGCAGGATCACCATGCCCGGAGACAGGCCCGCATCGCGGGCGCCCTGGCCCTTGACCCCGGTGATGCGCACGCCCTCGCCCGATTCCAGGCCCAGCTGCTTGCGCTGCGGCGCGGTCAGGTCACTGACGTCCAGCCCCAGCAGGGCGTTGGCGCCGGCCTGTGGAGCCGCATCGCTGTTGCCGGCAGCCGGGCCACGCGAACTGGCCTGCGCATCTTCGGTCAGTGCGGTCAGGGTGGCGCTGAGGTCGCGCGGCTTGCCATCGCGGATCACGCCCAGGGTGACCCGGCTGCCCGGTGCCATCGCGCCGATCAGCGGGGGCAGGTCGGACCAGCTGTTGACCGGCGCGCCGTTCACCGAACGGATCACATCGCCGATCTTCACCCCGGCCCGGGCTGCAGCCGAGTCCGGCACGATCTGGTTGACCAGGGCGCCGCGGCTGTCCGGCAGGCCCATCGCCTGCGCTTTCAGGCCGTCGATTTCCTGCACCACCGCGCCGAGCTGGCCACGGGTGACTTTGCCGGTCTTCTTGATCTGCTCGACCGCGCTCATCGCCAGGTCGATCGGGATCGCGAAGCTGATGCCCATGTAGCCGCCCGAAGCAGAGAAGATCTGCGAGTTGATGCCGACCACTTCGCCACGCGTGTTCAGCAGCGGGCCACCGGAGTTGCCCTGGTTGATCGCCACGTCGGTCTGGATGAAGGGCACGTAGCGCTGGTCCGGCCCGCCGGTGCTGCGGCCAAGGGCGCTGACCACGCCGGCAGTGACCGAGTGATCGAGGCCGAACGGCGAGCCGATCGCGACCACCCATTGGCCCGGCTTGAGGGAGTTGGAGTCGCCAACGCGCACGGTCGGCAGGTTCTTGCCGTCGATCTTCAACAACGCGACGTCGTACTGCTGGTCGCTGCCCACCACTTTCGCGGTGAACTCACGGCGGTCGCCCAGCTTGACCTTCACCTCGCTGGCATCGGCCACCACGTGGTAGTTGGTCAGTACATAGCCATCGGGCGAGATGATGAAGCCCGAGCCCATGCCACGGCCCTTGATGCTGGGGCCGCCATCCGGCCCACCCGGCCCCTGCCCGGGCATCGGGAAGTCCGGGCCGAAGAAGCGGCGGAAGAACTCCGGCATGTCATCGTCGCCCATCGGGCCGCGGGCGACCTGGCGGTTGTTGCGGACGATGGTGGTGTCGACGTTGACCACGCCCGGGCCGACCTGTTCGACCAGATTGGTGAAGTCGGGCAGGCCGCTGACCAGCGGCTGCGCCGGTGCCCGCGCTGCTGCAGCTGGCGCAGGCTGGGTCTGCGCGGCAGGCGCGGGGGCCTGTGCGCAGGCCACCAGGGGAAGGGTCAGGGCCAGCAGACCCATGGCCTGCGTGCGGAGTCGGGGAGTCATCGGACGGCAACCTCCGGATCGGATGGAAAGAGGAATACGGACCCCGCCGGCGGCGGGGCGTGAAAGCGCCCGGCTCAGTCGCGCGGGCGCGGCGGCACCGGCAGGTCGTCCTGCAGGCGCGGCTCGAACGGATAGAACGCCGCGCCGCCGGCATGGGCCGGGAAGCTGGCATTGAGTGCGCCACCGGCAGCGGGCGCCAGGCTGGAGCGCGGCCACGGCCGGGCCTGCAGTCCGCCCACCTCGCCGAACGGCAGGTTGCGGCTGGCGTTGGCCGGCACGGTCGGGGTCAACGGCGCCGGCGCTGCGGCGACGGCCCGTTGCGGGGCCTCGTCGCGCTGGGCGGCACGCGCAGCCTGCTGGGTACGCGTGGCGCTGGCACGGCGGGCGTCCTGACGACGGCTGGAAGCGGCCATCGCCACAGCCGGCGCAGCAGCCACGGCCATCGCGGCCGTCTCCACCGAAGCCTCGGTCACCGGGGCCGGCGCGGTGGGCGCCGGCGCCAGCTCCGCCTGGCTGGCGATCACCTGCGGCGCCAGCGGTTCACCCGGCGTGGCCTCCTTCAGCTTCTCGCCGCCGATGAACAGCGCGACGGCGGCCACCGACGCGGCCAGGGCGGCGCCGCCGCCCCAGGCCCGCCAGCCATTGCGGCGTACCTGGCGACGCGGCTCGACCTGCGGCGCCGGTTCGGCCGCGATCGCGGCGGCCACGGCCGCGCTGAAGCCGGCCGGCGCCAGCGCCGACGCCTGCCCGCGCATCACGTCGCCCAGCAGCTGCCAGCGTTCCTGGCATCCGGCCAGCTCGGGGTCGTGCTCCATCCGGCGCAGCAGGAAGCGCGCTTCGTCGGCGCCCAGCTCACCATCGACCAGGGCCGACAGCTGCTCGCGATGGCGCTGGTCCAGGCGCTGTCCGGCGGGCGATTGGTGGTTCTGCGATTCGTTGAACGGTTTACTGGTCATACGCGGCTCTTCTCACGGGTGGCGCTGCCGATGTCCAGCAGCGGCCGGAGTTCGGTGTCGATCGCCTCGCGCGCCCGGAAGATCCGTGAACGCACCGTGCCGATCGGGCACCCCATCTTCTGCGCGATATCCTCGTAGCTCAGGCCTTCCACCTCGCGCAGGGTGATTGCCGACCGGAGTTCTTCCGGCAGCGCGTTGACGGCCTTCATTACCGTCTGTTCCAGCTCCTGGCGCATCAACTCGCGTTCGGGCGTGTCGGTGTCGCGCAGGCGGGTACCGGTGTCGAACTGTTCGGCGTCGCCGATGTCGATGTCATCGGTCGGCGGCCGTCGATTGTGTGAAGCCAGGTAGTTTTTGGCGGTATTCACGGCGATTCGATGCAACCAGGTTGAGAACTGGGCGTCGCCACGGAAACTCCCGATCGCGCGGTAGGCGCGGATGAAAGTGTCCTGGGCGACGTCCTGACATTCGCTCCAGTCGGCGATGTAGCGACCGACCAGGGCCACCACCCGATGCTGGTACTTGCGCACCAGGACATCAAAGGCGGCACTCTCGCCGTGCTGCACGCGCCGGACCAGTTCCAGATCCAGCTCCTGTGGTGTATCAACCTCGGCCATGAGGGGCCGCACTCCTGTCAGCCCAACCGACGTCGGGCAATGAGACTGCCAATCCCGGGAAAAGTTCAGTCGCCGATCACCTGGCGCCGCACCAGCTTTTAACCACCGTTCCGTTAGCGTCCCGGTCCACGGCCATGGATCCGGGGCGCCACTCCCCTGCTATTGGGATTTGACGCGGGGGAAACAACCTCTGGATCATAGCCGCTTCTCCATACACAACCGGATGGAACGTCCATGCTCTCAGGCTTCGATGGTCTCCGCTTCAGCCACTGGCACCCCGAGATCCGCGACGACGGCGTGGTGGTTCTCTCCCTGGATCGTCAGGACAGCAGCGTCAACGCCATGTCGCAGGACGTGCTGCTGGAGCTGGGCGACCTGCTTGAGCGCATCGCGCTGGATCCGCCCAAGGGCGTGGTGATCCAGTCGCTGAAGAAGGCCGGCTTCATTGCCGGTGCCGACCTGAAGGAGTTCCAGGAGTTCGACCGTCGCGGCACTGTCAACGACGCGATCCGGCGTGGCCAGGCCACCTACCAGAAGCTGGCCGAACTACCCTGCCCGACCGTGGCGGCGATCCATGGCCACTGCCTGGGAGGCGGCACCGAACTGGCGCTGGCCTGCCGCTACCGCGTGGCCTCCAACGACAGCAGCACCCGCATCGGCCTGCCGGAAACCCAGCTGGGCATCTTCCCGGGCTGGGGCGGCAGCGCCCGCCTGCCGCAACTGGTGGGTGCACCGGCGGCGATGGACATGATGCTGACCGGCCGCACCCTGTCGGCGTCGGCCGCGCGGGGGATCGGCCTGGTCGACAAGGTGGTGGCGCCGGCGGTGGTGCTCGACACCGCCGTCGCGCTGGCGCTGTCCGGCACCGCCCGCCCGTTCAAGCAGCGCGCGATGGCCTGGGCCACCAACACCTGGCTGGCACGCCGGCTGCTGGCGCCGCAGATGGTCAAGCAGGTCGCACGCAAGGCGAAGAAGGACCAGTACCCGGCGCCGTACGCGCTGATCAGCACCTGGCAACGCAGTGGCGGCAAGCCGATCCAGGCGCGTTTGGACGCCGAGCGGCGCGCGGTGGTGAAGCTGGCCAGTACACCGACCGCGCGCAACCTGATCCGCATCTTCTTCCTCACCGAGCGACTGAAGGGCCTGGGCGGTGGTGATTCCGGCATCCGTCACGTGCACGTGGTCGGCGCCGGCGTGATGGGCGGCGACATCGCCGCGTGGGCCGCCTACAAGGGCTTCGACGTGACCCTGCAGGACCGTGAGCAGCGCTTCATCGACCCGGCCATGGAGCGCGCGCAGGCGCTGTTCGCCAAGAAGGTGCGTGACGAGAGCAAGCGCCCTGCCGTGGCCGCGCGCCTGCGTGCCGATCTGGAAGGCAACGGCGTGGCCGAAGCCGATCTGGTGATCGAGGCCATCATCGAGAACCCCGAGGCCAAGCGTGCGCTGTACCAGACGCTGGAACCGAAGATGAAGCAGGACGCGCTGCTGACCACCAACACTTCGTCGATCCCGCTGGTGGAACTGCGCGATCACATCCAGCGCCCGGCGCAGTTCGCTGGCCTGCACTATTTCAACCCGGTTGCGCAGATGCCGCTGGTGGAGATCATCCATCACGACGGCATGGCGCCGGAGACCGAGCGTCGCCTGGCCGCGTTCTGCAAGGCGCTGGGCAAGTTCCCGGTGCCGGTGGCCGGCAGCCCGGGCTTCCTGGTCAACCGCGTGCTGTTCCCGTACATGCTGGAAGCCGCCACCGCGTATGCCGAGGGCATTCCGGGCCCGGTGATCGACAAGGCCGCAGTGAAATTCGGCATGCCGATGGGCCCGATCGAACTGATCGACACCGTGGGCCTGGACGTGGCCGCAGGCGTCGGCCGCGAACTGGCGCCGTTCCTGGGCCTGCAGATTCCGGCGGCCCTGCAGACGGTGGAACAGGACAAGCGCGGCAAGAAGGATGGCCAGGGCATCTACACCTGGGAGAACGCCAAGCCGAAGAAGCCGGACGTGGCCAGCGATTACCAGGCCCCGGCCGATCTGGAGGACCGCCTGATCCTGCCGCTGTTGAACGAGGCGGTGGCGTGCCTGCACGAAGGTGTAGTGGCCGATGCGGACCTGTTGGATGCGGGCGTGATCTTCGGTACCGGTTTCGCGCCGTTCCGTGGCGGCCCGATCCAGCACATCCGTGCGGTGGGTGCCGATGCGATCGTCGAGCGGTTGAAGGCGCTGCAGCAGCGGCATGGCGACCGCTTCGCCCCGCGCCCGGGCTGGGACAACCCCGCCCTGCGCGAACCGGTGGTCTGAGTTTATCGGCCGGGCCTGCGGCCCGGCACCCGCCGAGGCAACGTCAAATGCCACAGCAGAAGCCAGAGCCAAAGCGGCTCTGGCTTTTCTGTTTGTTGGGCGGGGCGGTGTCGGGTTGCGGGGACGCCGTAAACCCGTCCTTGGGGGCTTGGCCGCGGCATCCATGCCGCGGACACCCCGCAACCCGACACCGCCCCGCCCCTGACAGTTCCCCGATGACGGTGGGTCAGCTGCGGTTGCTGTAGGTGTCGACCTTGGTCGACACGCTTGATCCACGCCATGCGTGGATGCGAGCGAAGCGACCGGCGTTTGCTTTTGATTTTCTTTTTTCTTCTCCGTGGCTGGACAGCACACGGAAACTGTCAGAGGCCGGGCGGGTGGGTGGCGCAGGGGCGTGAGCCGCATGGATGCGGCGATCGAGCTTACATGGACGTACTTGCAGCGTCCCCTGCGCCACCCACCCGCCCGGCCAATCGCGGCTTTTGATCTTGCTTCTGCCTTCAGCGACCAACCCCACAGCCACGAGGGGCTGCGCCGTTGGCTGGAACAACCTGTTACCCATACGGGGCATGTACCCGTCACAGCTGCATGCGATGCTGACCACCTGATCCCTGCCAGCGAGAACGCCCGCATGACCACCATCATCGCCCCGCGCGTGCACGACATCGGCGGCCTCGAAGTCCGTCGCGCCGTCCCCACCCTGCAGGCGCGCAGCATCGGCTCGTTCGTGTTCGTCGACCAGATGGGCCCGGCACTCATGCACCCCGGCACCGCCATCGACGTGCGCCCGCATCCACATATCGGCCTGGCCACCGTGACCTACCTGTGGTCGGGCGCGATCGGCCACCGCGACACGCTGGGGTCGGACCAGGTGATCCGTCCCGGCGACGTCAACTGGATGACCGCTGGTCGCGGCATTGCCCATTCCGAGCGGACACCGCAACCGGACCGCGCCCACGACAACCCGATCCACGGCATGCAGACCTGGGTGGCGCTGCCGAAATCGCACGAGGAAATCGAACCGGCCTTCTACCACCATGCCGCGGCTACACTGCCCGAGCAGCGCCGCAACGGTGCCTGGCTGCGGGTGATCGCCGGCCGCGCCTATGGCGAGGAATCGCCGGTGAAGGTGTTCGCCGATACCCTCAACGTGGCGATCGATCTCGACCCGGATGCGGAGATCGATATCGATGACGGCCACCGCGAGCGCGCGCTGTACATCCTCGAAGGCGACGCACAGCTGGATGGCGTGGACATCCCTGCACAGCATCTGGTGATTCCCGAGGCCGGCGCACGCGGCCGCCTGCGCGCGAAGACGCCGGTGAAGGCGATGCTGTTCGGTGGCGAGCCGCTGGATGGCCCGCGCCACCTGTGGTGGAACTTCGTATCCAGCTCGAAGGAGCGCATCGAGCAGGCCAAGCACGATTGGGAGGCCGGCCGATTCGGCACCATTCCGGGCGACGACAAGGAGTTCATTCCGCTGCCGCAGTATTGAACATCGCGTGTTGCACACATCCGAGGGTGTATCCCTGCACCCGGCGTTGACGCTACAGTCACCCGCTGAGCACTGAAATGTGACATAAATCACACTTTCGCCCTCAAAGGAGTGCAACACATGAGCATGGGTAAACGCTTGTCCGCCGAATTCCTCGGCACGTTCTGGCTGGTGTTGGGCGGCTGTGGCAGCGCGGTGCTGGCCGCCAAGTTCGGTGGCGACGGCAATCCGCTGGGTATCGGGTTCCTCGGCGTCGCCCTGGCCTTTGGCCTGACCGTGGTGACCGGCGCCTATGCGTTCGGCCATATCTCCGGCGCGCACTTCAATCCGGCAGTCAGCGTCGGCCTGTGGGCCGGCGGCCGCTTCCCGACCAAGGACCTCGTGCCGTACATCATCGCCCAGGTGGCTGGCGGCCTGCTGGCCGGCTTCATCCTGCTGCAGATCGCGTCGGGGGCCAGCGGCTTCGCCATCGATGGCAGCCAGGCCGGTGCGTTCGCCAGCAATGGGTATGGCGCGCTGTCGCCTGGCGGTTACAGCGTGGCAGCGGCCTTCCTGTGCGAAGTGGTGCTGACCGCCGTGTTCCTGATCGTGATCATGGGCGCCACCCATGGCAAGGCGCCGGCTGGCTTTGCGCCACTGGCGATCGGCCTGTCGCTGACCCTGATCCACCTGATCAGCATCCCGGTCACCAACACCTCGGTGAACCCGGCCCGTTCCACCGCCGTGGCCTTCTTCGCCGGCAGCGGCGCAGTAAGCCAGTTGTGGCTGTTCTGGGTCGCCCCGCTGCTGGGCGGCGCGATCGGCGGCATCATCTACAAGTGGATCGGCAACGACCGCTGAGGCCTGTGCGCACCATTGCGGCCGACCATCGGCCGCAATGGTTACGTCTGCAACTTCGATTTGTGCGATCGCTCACGTTCCGTTAAGGTTGAGTTGACCGTCCGTGCACACGCCGGGCGGGGCGGCATCCGGGGATGGGATGCCACAGCCGCCAGTCCATCTGGTGGAGCCACACGACCGACCACCTTGGGGGATGCATGAAGTTCGCGCCTGTAGTGTTGTCGAGCCTGCTGTTCGCCGCGGCCCAGGCTGCTGCGCAGGCTCCCGCGGAATGTCCTTCGTTGCCGGCCAGCAGTGGCCTGCAGTGGCAGCAGCAGGTGTTGGCCGACCTTCTGGTCTGCCGCGCCAGCACCGGGGATGGACGCGAGGTACTGAGCCTGATGCTCAGCGCGCGTGACCCCAATATTCCGTTGAACCGGGCACTGCGCCAGGAAAAAGGCAGCTTCGGCGGTGAAACGCTTTACTGGTACCAGCCCGATCTCGGTGGCCAGCAGCCGCCCGGCTATGCCGAGCGCCGCATCAGCGTGGTCAAGCTGGACAAGAAGCGCTACGCGCAGATTTCGCTGTACCCGGACAGCGCCCAGGAGCTGGGCTCGCTGCAGCAGTTGGCGCAGGGCATGAGCCTGACCCCGTCAGCCGTGGCCGCGGGGCGCTGAAGGTGACGGGGATGACTGCCTGGCAGCATCCCCGCATTATCCGACTCGCGGGACGTCCGCCGGGCGTGGCCCGGCGGCGTTGCCGGCTTCTTTCGACGGGCCATGCCCGGCGCAATCCATCAGAACTTGCCTTCCTGGAAATCGACGAAGGCCTGCATCAGTTCCTGCCGCGTGTTCATCACGAAGGGGCCATGGCGCATCACCGGTTCGCGCAGCGGACGGCCGGCAACCAGGATCAACCGCGCGCCTTCACTGCCCGCCGAGAGGTGCAGTTGCTCGCCTCCGCCCAACACTGCCAGTTCCTGGCGTGCAACGTCGCGCGCAGCGTCCTGCTCGCCCACCGTCAGCCCGCCCTCGAACACGTAGGCAAAGGCGTTGTGCCCTTCCGGCAGCGTGTAGGTCCAGGCCCGATCAGGCGCCAAGGTGATGTCGAGGTAGAGCGGATCGGTGGCCGGTTGCACGATCG
Organism: Stenotrophomonas maltophilia group sp. LNF247; assembly: GCF_054083135.1. Classification (NCBI taxonomy): domain Bacteria; kingdom Pseudomonadati; phylum Pseudomonadota; class Gammaproteobacteria; order Lysobacterales; family Lysobacteraceae; genus Stenotrophomonas; species Stenotrophomonas maltophilia group sp. LNF247. Next base: position 32,799 of record NZ_JBSRQL010000011.1, on the reverse strand, counting down.
GACCCCGGGTGCCGTCCACGCTGCCGGCAATCACCTTCACTGTCACACCCGGCTCCGGCTGCACCACCGGAATCCGCTCGGGCGCGAATTCCTGGTACTTCGGGTCAGTCATCTTCTCCTTTGCCGGCAGGTTCACCCACAGCTGGAAGCCGCGCATCTGCCCGCTTTCCTGCTCGGGCATCTCCGAATGCACCAGGCCACGCCCAGCGGTCATCCACTGCACGCTGCCCGGGGTCAGCAGGCCTTCGTTGCCGTGGTTGTCGCGATGCCGCATGCGCCCGTCGAGCATGTAGGTGACGGTCTCGAAACCGCGGTGCGGATGTTCCGGGAAGCCGGCGATGTAATCCTCGGCGCGGTCGGTTCCGAATTCATCGAGCAGCAGGAACGGATCCAGATCGGGCAGCGTGGGGCCGCCGATGACGCGGGTCAGGCGCACGCCAGCACCGTCGGAGGTGGGCAGGCCACGGATGGTGCGCAGCACGCGGGCCGGTTCGGGAAGGCTCATGGCGACTCCTGTTGGATGGATGCCAGTGAAGATGGACGCCATACGGCCGTACGCCAATGGATGGCGCCGCAACCGATTGTTCCATCCCTGATGTTCGCTGCACGTCAGCACAACGAACGTACGACCAAAGTACTACCGCCGATTCGTCCTGCGCCAATTGACCCTGTCGAAGGCAAGCGGGACTCTTTGACTGTCTTTCCGGGAGAGAGCACCTCATGAAAGGGTTTTCAAAACTGGGCTGGGCGGTACTCGCCCTGCTCGGCGCATTCTGTCTGGGCACCGTGGCACTGCGCCGCGGCGAGCACATCAATGCGCTGTGGATCGTCGTCGCTGCGGTTTCGCTGTACCTGGTCGCCTACCGCTTCTACAGCCTGTTCATCGCCAACAAGGTGATGCAGCTGGATCCGACCCGGGCCACCCCGGCGGTGATCAACAACGATGGCCTGGACTACGTGCCGACCAACAAGCACGTGCTGTTCGGCCACCACTTCGCCGCCATTGCCGGCGCCGGCCCGCTGGTCGGCCCGGTGCTGGCCGCGCAGATGGGCTACCTGCCCGGCCTGCTGTGGCTGGTGGTGGGCGTGGTGCTGGCCGGCGCAGTGCAGGACTTCATGGTGCTGTTCCTGTCCAGCCGTCGCAACGGCCGCTCGCTGGGTGACCTGGTGCGCGAGGAGATGGGCCAGGTACCCGGCACCATCGCCCTGTTCGGTGCGTTCCTGATCATGATCATCATCCTGGCGGTGCTGGCGATGGTGGTGGTCAAGGCGCTGGCCGAAAGCCCGTGGGGCATGTTCACGGTGATCGCGACGATGCCCATCGCGATCCTGATGGGGGTCTACATGCGCTATATCCGCCCTGGCAGGATCGGCGAGATCTCGGTGGTCGGCCTGATCCTGCTGCTGGCCGCAATCTGGTACGGCGGCAAGGTCGCCGCCGACCCGGTGTGGGGCCCGGCGTTCACCTTCACCGGCACCCAGATCACCTGGATGCTGATCGGCTACGGCTTCGTCGCCTCGGTGCTGCCGGTGTGGCTGCTGCTGGCCCCGCGCGACTACCTGTCGACCTTCCTCAAGATCGGTACCATCATCGCGCTGGCCGTCGGCATCCTGATCGTGATGCCGGAACTGAAGATGCCGGCGCTGACCCAGTTCGCCGCCAGCGGTGATGGCCCAGTGTGGAAGGGCGGCATGTTCCCGTTCCTGTTCATCACCATCGCCTGCGGTGCGGTGTCGGGCTTCCATGCGCTGATTTCGTCCGGCACCACGCCGAAGCTGCTGGCCAATGAAGCGCACATGCGCTACATCGGCTACGGCGGCATGCTGATGGAATCGTTCGTGGCGGTGATGGCGCTGGTGGCGGCCTCGATCATCGACCCGGGCATCTACTTCGCGATGAACAGCCCGGCCGCCGTGATCGGTGCCGATGCGGCCTCGGCGGCGCACTACATCACCAACACCTGGGGCTTCACCATCACGCCCGAACAACTGACCGCGACCGCGGCGGCGATCGGTGAACCGACCATCCTGCATCGCGCCGGTGGTGCGCCAACGCTGGCGGTGGGCATCGCGCAGATCCTGCACGAAGCGATTCCCAGTGGCAGCGACGCGATGATGGCGTTCTGGTACCACTTCGCGATCCTGTTCGAAGCACTGTTCATCCTGACCGCAGTGGACGCCGGCACCCGCGCCGGACGCTTCATGCTGCAGGACCTGCTGGGCAATTTCGTGCCGGCCCTGAAGAAGACCGAATCGTGGACCGCCAACATCATCGGCACTGCGGGTTGCGTGGCACTGTGGGGCTACCTGCTCTATACCGGCGTGGTCGATCCGTTCGGCGGCATCCAGACGCTGTGGCCGCTGTTCGGCATCTCCAACCAGATGCTGGCTGGCATCGCGCTGATGCTGGGCACGGTGGTGCTGTTCAAGATGAAGCGTGACCGCTATGCGTGGGTCACCGCGGTACCGGCGGTGTGGCTGCTGATCTGCACCACCTATGCCGGCTTCATCAAGATCTTCGACAGCAACCCGGCACAGGGGTTCCTGGCCCAGGCACACAAGTTCCAGGCTGCCATTGCCAGCGACACCATCACCGCACCGGCCAAATCGGTGGCGCAGATGAAGCAGATCGTGGTCAACGCCTACGTCAACACCGGCCTGACCGCGCTGTTCCTGCTGGTGGTGGGCGCTGTGCTGGTGTATTCGATCAAGACCATCCTGGCGGCACGCCGCAATCCGCAGCGCAGCGACCGCGAGACCCCTTACGTGGCACTGAAGCCGCACGAAATGGTGGATCTGTGATGAGCACGCAACTGGTTCCCGCCGGCCAGTACCAGGCGCACCGCCGCATCTGGCGGCGCCTGGTGCAGACCGCACGTCTGTGCTGTGGCATTCCCGATTACGACAACTATGTCCGGCACATGCTGGAAAAGCACCCGGACCAGGAGCCAATGGACTACAAGACGTTCTTCCGCGAACGCCAGGAAGCGCGCTACGGTGGGCGCAATGGTGGCCGCTGCTGTTGAGGGTTGGGTGCCGGGCTTGCAGCCCGGCGCCCGCAGAGGCAACTGCAACTGCAACGGCGAAAGCGTCGGCTCTGGTTTTCCGTGAATTTGGCGGGGTGGTGTCGGATGGCGGGAAGCCGTAAACCCGTCCTTGGGGGCTTGGCCGCAGCATCCATGCCGCGGACACCCCGCCATCCGACACCACCCCACCTTCGACAGATTTCCGTTGACGGCAAGAAGCATCAGGGGGCAGATCCGTTTCCGCGGGGAAACGGATCTGTCCTTTCTTTGTTCATGGATACCCATGAAGTGCATCCACGCATGACGTGGATCTATCCGGTGGCAGGCAAAAAGAAAGCCGAGCGTGGGCTCGGCTCTGCACGGGGAAAGCGTGTCCACGGCAATTGCCGTGAACACGCAACATGATCGTCAGCTCAGGACTCAGCCGCCGGCCATCCACTTCAGGATCAGGCCGGTGACATACGCCAGCCCGGTGCCGGTGGCATAGCCCACCGTACCCAGCAGCACGCCCACCGGCGCCAGCGTCGGGTGGAACGCTGCTGCCACCACGGGAGCCGAAGCGGCTGCGCCGATGTTGCCCTGCGAACCAATGGCGAAGAAGAACAGCGGCGCGCGCAGCAGCTTGGCCACCACCCACAGCACCAGCACGTGGGTGGCCATCCAGATCGCGCCGAGCAGGAACAGCCACGGCCTGTCCAGCAGCGACAGCAGGTTCATCTGCATGCCGATGCAGGCAATCAGGAAGTAAAGGAACACCGTGCCCAGCCGCGAAGCGCCTGCCGCTTCCAGCCGGCGCGCACGGGTGAAGCTCAGGCCCAGGCCCATCGCCGTGGACAGCAGGATCACCCACACGAACTGGCTGTCCAGGCTGAACTGGCTGGCCCAGCTGATATTGGCCTTGAACCAGCCCGACAGCGGCGCGGCGATGGCGTGGGCCAGGCCGACGCCACCCAGAGCCACGCCGACGATCACCATCAGGTCGGTCATGCTGGGAATGCGCGCGTTCTGTGCCTCGTAGGCGCTGATCCGTGCCTTCATCTCGTCGATGGCGCGGGTATCGGCCCCGTTGCGGGTGTCGATCTGCTGCGCGCGGTTGGCCAGGAACAGCAGGATCGCCATCCACAGGCTGGCACAGGCCACGTCGACCACGGCGAACTGGCCGAAGGTGGTGGCGTCGGTGCCGAACACCTCGCGCATGGCCACCATGTTGGCGCCGCCACCGATCCAGCTGCCGGCCAGCGCGGCCATGCCGGCCCAGGTATCACCGGCCACGGTTTCCGGGTGGATCAGCTTCATCAGCTGGAACGAGACGATTGCGCCGAGCATGATGCCAGCGGTACCGGCACAGAACACGAGCAACAGCTTCGGGCCGAGCTTGATGACGCCCTTCAGATCGATCGACAGGGTCAGCAGGACCAGTGCAGCCGGCAGCAGCACGTCACGCGCGACCGGGTTGTACAGCGAGGTGTTGTGGCCATCGATGACACCGGCGGTGTTGTAGATGGCGGGAATGAAGTAGCACAGCAGCAGCGCCGGCACCCAGGCGAAGATCTTCTTCAACAAGGGGGTCGGACCACTGGCAGCCCAGAAGATCAGGGCCAGAGTGGCGGCGATCAGGCCCAGTCCAACGATATCGTTGCTGATCAGGGCGGTAGCGGGTTCGGTCGGCATGGGATCCTCTGTCGATCGAAAGAGCGGAAAAAAAAGCGCCGCATAAAGCGGCGCAGTTCCAGATTAACACTGTCTTCACGCCGGGTCATGCCGCAGCGCGGAGCAGGTCGGCCGCTTGATCAGGCGGGGCGCGAAGCGCCAAAGTCCAGGGTGACGCGTGTCCCGCGCAGCTCGCAGGGCTGCAACTGCAGTGTCCAGCCCAGGTGTTCACACAGCCGCGCGATCAGGTCCAGGCCGATGCCGCTGCCACGGTCGGCACGCCCGCCGCGGGCCATGCGTGCATGGATCGCCGCGATCTCCTCCGGGCTCATGCCGTGCCCGGGGTCCTGCAGGGTCAGCACCGCCGACGGACTCAGCTGCAGTTCGATATGGCCGCGACCGCTGTTCTCGATGGCATTGCGCAGCAGGTTGCCGATCGCCGCCTGCACCACCGCCATCGGCGCGACGATATCCACCGGCGCGGCCTGGATACCGATGCTCAGGTCCTTGTCGCCGAGGAGGTGGCGATGGTCGTCGACGATCTCCGGCAGCAGCTGGTCCAGCGCGATGCGCTCGGCACGCGCCGCCAGGCGCGCCGGATCGCGCGCCAGCACCAGCAGCAGCTCGATCAACTGCTCCACGCTCTGCGCCGTTCGCAACACCCGCTGCATCTGCTGGCGGGCGCGCTCGGGCAGGCCCGGTTGCTCCAGTGCCAGTTCGGCGGCACCGGTCATCACGGCGATCGGCGTGCGCAGTTCGTGGCTGGCGGTGCTGATGAAGACCCGCTCACGCTCGACGAACTGCTCATTGCGGTCAAGGTAATCGTTCAGTGCATCGGCGATGGTATGCAGTTCGGAACTGCCGCGTGGATCGACCTCGATGCGCTGGCCCTGCACGCCCGGCCGCAACGCGGCGATGTGCTGTGCCAGCAGGCTCAGCGGGCGCACCATGCGTTCCATGCCGAACGACGCCATCAGTACGGTGACGAAGATCATGATCACCCCGGCCAGCATCACCCAGCGCGTGGCGAACTGTTCCAGGTCATGAAAATCGGAAATGTCCAGAACCAGCGCGACCCGGCCCATCGACTCGGTTTCGCGCACCATCACCGCCGTCTCACGGCCCTTGATCATTACGCCGTCATGCAGCCCCGGATGCAACGTACGCAGAGCGTCGGGCAGGTTGACCGCATCGAAGCGATACAGGCTGAGCGTGTCCGAATCCTGCCAGCGGTAATGCGGCTCATGCTCGACGTGCTCGACGATGCTGTCCAGTTCGGAGTTGAGCAGTGCGCGCCAGGCGGCGTGCTCGGCATGCTCGTGCACATAGTTGCCAACGCTGAACACCGCCAGTGAAAGCAGCGCCAGATAGCCCAGCAACCACCACACGACCCGACGGTACAACGGGCCCGGCTTACGCGCCTTCATCGTCATCCTTGCCGGCATCGCTGGTGGAACTCACCGCCAACCGGTAGCCCACCCGCGGCAGCGTGTGGATCAGTTTCTTGGCGAACGGGCCGTCGACGCTGCGACGCAACTCGTAGACGTGCGAGCGCAGCAGGTCACCATCCGGCGGCTCATCGCCCCACAGGGCGAACTCCAGCTGCTGTCGTGTCACCGCCCCCGGGCTGGCCCGCATCAGCACTTCCAGCAGTTTGCGGCAGGCCGGGTACAGGTGCAGCAGCTGGCCCCCACGCTGGGCCTCCAGCGTTGCCAGATCCAGTACCAGGTCGCCCACCTGCAGGCGCTTGCGCGGGTTGCGGCCCTGCGCACGCAGCAACAGCGCCTCCAGCCGCACCTCCAGTTCTGGCAGCGCAAACGGCTTGGTCAGGTAGTCGTCGGCACCGGCGCGGAAGCCGGCGATCTTGTCCGGCAGCTCGTCACGCGCGGTCAACATGATCACCGGCACCTCGGACGCGTGCTCGGCGCGCAGCCGGCGCAGCACTTCCGGCCCCTCCATGCGCGGCAGCATCCAGTCCAGGATCACGGCGTCGTAAGGGTGGCTGCCGGCCAGGTGCAGGCCGGTGATGCCATCCGGGGCCACGTCAAGCACATGCCCGCGCGACTCGAAATAGTCGAACAGGTTGGCTACCAGCTGGCGGTTGTCCTCGATCACCAACAGACGCATGCACGAAACACCCACGGAAGTTCGTACCATGGTAGCGCCGCGCATGTCGGAATGCGGTCGCCCCGGCCCCGCTCTGACGCTTTTCCCACCCCTGCCACCTCAGAATGGCCGTTTTGCTCCCGGAGCCTGCCGTGCCCGTAGCCCTGCCCCGCCGTTGGCGCCTGCCCCTGTTGTGGCTGTTGATCGTTGCTGCGCTGGCAGCGGGGATCGGCCTTCGGCAGCCGCAGCCGCCGGACGAGCCGCGCTTCGTGCTGGCGGCCCGGACCATGGTCGAAAGCGGGCAATGGCTGCTGCCGCACCGGGGCGTGGAGCTATATGCGGAGAAGCCGCCGGTCTTCATGTGGCTGCAGGCGGCGGCCTACGAGATCGTCGGCAGCTGGCAGTGGTCGTTCCTGCTGCCGTCGCTGCTGGGCGCCCTGCTCAGCCTGTGGCTGGTGTCGGATCTGGCACGCCGGCTGTGGTCACCGCGGCATTCCCTGTATGCCTTGGCGGCGCTGTTCTGCACCCTGCAGTTGGGGCTGATGGCCAAGCGCGCGCAGATCGACATGGTGCTGGTGGGCATGACCACGGTGGCCCTGTGGGGCCTGATGCGCCATCTCTGCGAGCGCCGCAACCTGCCCGCACTGTGGCTGGCGGGTTTCGCGGCCGGCCTGGGGACAGTGACCAAGGGTGTGGGTTTCCTGCCGCTGTTGATGGTGCTGCCATGGTTCGGCTGGTGGCTGTACCAGCGTTGCCGCGGCCTCAGGGGGGATGGTCCGCACCCGGCAACGCTGCTGTGGCTGATCCCGGCCTTCCTGCTGGGCGTGTCGGTGTGGCTTGCGCCGCTGGGCTGGGCCCTGCTGCACACGCCCAGCGCCGAACTGCAGGCCTACGCGCATGAGCTGTTGTTCAAGCAGACCGGTACCCGCTATGCCAACGCCTGGCACCACCGCCAACCGGTCTGGTACTACCTGCAGGTGATCCTGACCCTGTGGCTGCCCGGCAGCCTGTTGCTGCCGATGCTGTTCAGACCCTGGTGGCGCCGCCTCCGCCGAGGCGACCGCCGGCAGTGGCTGCTGCTCGGCTGGGCCATTCTGGTGCTGGTGTTCTTCAGCGCCAGCCCGGGCAAGCGTGAGGTGTATGTGCTGCCGATGCTGCCGGCAATGGCACTGGCGGCGGCGCCACTGCTGCCGGGCCTGCTGCGCCGGCTGTGCGTGCGCCGCTACCTGTTCGGCTACAGCGTGGTGCTGATGCTGGCCACCGGCGTGCTCGGCGTCATGCTGTTGACCGAGCACCCTTGGGCCCTTGCGCAGCTTGAGCGCCGGGCAATGCCCGATACGCTGCTGCCGGTGCTGGGCGATGGCCTGCTGACCTTCGCCATCGCCCTGGCCACGCTGATCGTGTGGCTGCGGGTGCGCCGCGCCGCAACGCTGGTGCTGCTGACCCACGGCATGCTGTGGATGCTCTACGGCCTGGTGTTGATTCCGGCGCTGGATCCCTACGCTTCGGCATCGGCGCTGATGCGCCGGGTCGGCGCACGGATCGGGCCGGACGCCGAACTGGCGCTGGTCGCCTGGCGCGAGCAGAACCTGCTGCAGGCCGACCGCGCGGTGCGCGAGTTCGGCTTCAAGCGGCCTTGGGCCGAGCAATGGCACGATGCCGGCCCCTGGCTCGCCGAAGCGCCGGACAAGCGCTGGCTGCTGGTGCTGGACGATGCAATGAGTCCCTGCGTGGACCCGGCCAAAGTGATCGACATCGGCATGGCCAACAGGAATCGTTGGCAACTGCTTCCCGGCTCCGCGTGGAACCCGGAATGCCACGCCGAACGGACAGGATCGACCGCAGACGAAGACTGAACGTTGACGTGCGCCGGGGAGTCATTAACCCGGCGCGAACGGGCGTCCGACCCTTCTCCGACATCAAGGTGACGAGCATGAGCGCGGATTCCCGAACCGCCCCTTCCCAGCATGCCCGTTCGTCCCATTGATGCGGTTGCGCCGCCTGCGACATCGCCACTGGCGTCAAGATTCGCCGTAACTCACTTCTGGCTGCCTGTCGCAATCGGTCTGCCCCTGTTTACGCTGCTGATGGGTTTCGGCGGCGATCAATGGGTCGCCGATCACCTGTTCCGTCTTGAAGGTGGCCACTGGGCGTTGCAGGACGCCTGGGTCACCCGCACAGTGGTGCACAAGGCCGGCAAATGGCTGAGCACGTCGGCGGCGCTGGTCGCGATCCTGTTGTGCGTGCACCACTGGCGCAAGGGAGGCGATCGCACCCTGCGATGGGCGCTGCTTTATGTCGTAATTGCCATGGCGCTGGGGACGGGCGTGATCTCCCTGCTGAAGGCCCTGGTGCCGATGGAATGTCCCTGGGACCTGCTGCGCTACGGTGGCCATCAGCCCTATATCGGCCTTTTCACGCAGCGCCCGGCCGGAATGCCCGCCCAGGCGTGCTTCCCTGCCGGCCACGCCAGCGCGGGCTATGCGTGGCTGTGCCTGTACTATTTCGCCCTGCTGTGGCGCCCGTCGTGGCGCTGGGCTGGGTTGTGGATCGGCCTCGGCACCGGCCTGGTGTTCGGCATCAGCCAGCAGCTGCGCGGCGCGCATTTCCTTTCGCATGATGTTGCCACCGCGTTGATATGTTGGCTGCTGTCACTCGGCCTGTACCTGATCGTCAAAGGCATCCTGATCCGCCATCCGCTGGACCGTCCCAACCGCCAGGAAGCAAACGCATGAGTGCATCGGTCCAACGCCCCGCCGGCCCTTCTGCGTTGGCGGGTCTTCGCCACTGGCGGCCACAGCTGTCCACCGAAGCGCTGATCGCGCTGACCAGCCTGTTCTTCGCGGTGGCCGGCAACGGCCTGTTCTGGCACAGCGCGATGGCCAGCCATCCGGGCAGCCTGCGCTACGCGCTGTCGCTGCTGCTGTTGCTGCTGGGTGCGCACGGCGTGCTGCTCGGCATCCTGGTCTGGCGCTGGAATGCCAAGGTGGTGATCAGCCTGCTGCTGCTGGTGACCGCGTTCGCCGCGCACTACATGGGCCGCTACCACATCTACCTGGATGCGGACATGCTGCGCAACGTGCTGGCGACCGACCCCAAGGAAAGCCGCGAGCTGATGACCGTGTCGCTGATATGGCCGGTACTGCTGCTGGCGGTGCTGCCGATGCTGGTGCTGTGGCGCGTGCAGCTGCGCCGCCGCAGCTGGGGCCGCAGCCTGCTGTGGCGGCTGTGCTTCCTTGCAGTAGCCGCAGTGACCGCCATCGGCGGTGCCCTGATCTCGTTCCAGGATGTCTCGGCACTGATGCGCAACCAGCGTGAAGTGCGCTATCTCGCGACACCGGCCAATGTCCTGTTGGGCATGCCGCGTGCATTGCGTGGCGACAATCCGGTGCAGCGCGCGCCGAAGCTGCCGATCGGTACCGATGCCAAGGCCACCCCGCGCGCGCCGGCCAGCAAGCCGCGCCTGCTGGTGATCGTCATGGGCGAGACCGTGCGTGCGCAGAACTGGGGGCTCAACGGTGGCCGCAACACCACGCCGGAACTGGCGCAGGCCAGCGTGATCAATTTCCCGGACATGCACTCGTGCGGCACCAGCACCGAGGTTTCGCTACCGTGCCTGTTCTCCCCATGGGGTCGTCACGACTACGACGAAAAGAAGATCCGTGCGCACCAGTCGCTGCTGCACGTCCTGGACCGCGCCGGCATCGTGCCGTTGTGGCGTGACAACCAGTCCGGCTGCAAGGGCGTGTGCGAAGGCCTGGACTTCCAGTCGCTGTCCGATGCCACCACGCCGGGCCTGTGCGCCGATGGCCGCTGCATGGATGAGATCCTGCTGCAGGACCTGGCCACCCAGGTGCGGGCCAGGCCCGGCGACCGGGTGGTGGTGCTGCACCAGCTGGGCAACCACGGACCGGCCTACTTCGAGCGCTATCCGGCCGCCTTCGCCCGCTTCAAGCCAACCTGCGATACCCGTGACATCGGCCGCTGCTCGCGCGAAGAGATCACCAACAGCTACGACAATGCCGTGCTGTACACCGATCACTTCCTGAGCAAGACCATCGGCACGCTGCAGGGCATGCAGGACTACGACACGGCGATGATCTACCTGTCCGACCACGGCGAATCGCTGGGCGAAAAAGGCCTGTTCCTGCACGGCGTGCCCTACGCCATCGCCCCGGCCGAGCAGACCCGGGTACCGATGACGATGTGGTTCTCGCCGGGCTTCGCGAGCAGCCGCGGGTTGGACCTGCAATGCGTGCGCAAGCGCTCGACGGCATATACCGACCATGACAACCTGTTCCCGTCGGTGCTGGGCCTGATGCAGGTGAAGACCTCGCTATACGAGCGCGACCGCGACGTGTTCGCCAACTGCGAGAGTTGAGGGTTTGTCGGCAGGGCTGCGCCCTGCACCCGCCGAGGCCACTGCACAAGCAACGGCAACAGCAGAAGCAGGCGATTCGTGGCTTGGCGGGGCGGTGTCGGAATGCGGGGACGCCGCAAGTACGTCCATGTAGGCTTGGCAGCCGCATCCATGCGGCTGACACCCCGCACTCCGACACCGCTCCACCTCTGACAGATTGTCCCGATCTGGTAGATCCACGCCATGCGTGGATGAATTTCCATCGGAATCGAATAGTCGAATTGAATTCGAAAAGCATCCACGCATGGCGTGGATCAATGAAAGGTCGCGGAAATCTGTCGAAGGCGGGGTGGGTCCGGTTGCGGGGGCGTGAGCGCCATGGATGGCGCGACCGAGCCTCCATGGACGGATTTACGGCGCCCCCCGCAACCGGACCCGCCCCGCCAAACCACGGATCGTCCGCTGTTGCTGTTGCTTCGGCTTTGCCGTTGCTTGAAAGCCTCTGCGGGTGCCGGGCGCGGCCCGGCCGACTTCCGCCACTTGCGGTGGCAGCGACGGCCCACTAGCCTTCGGCCGTCGTTCACCACCCAAGGACCGCCCGTGAAACACCGTCATCTCCTGCTGGCCTCGGCTGTCGCCGCCGCCACGCTGGCCCTGGCCGCCTGCAAGAAGGAACCCACCCCAGGCACCGATACCGCCAGCAGCAGCGCCCCGGCCGGCGAAACCGCCGACCAGTTCGTGGCCCGCATCAATGCCGAATTCAAGGCCGCCTACCCGGAGATGACCTCGGCGCAGTGGCTGTCCTCCACCTACATCAACAGTGATTCCGAACGCATCGCGGCCAAGGCCAACGAGCGCTCGCTGACCCAGCTCAACAGCTGGATCGAACAGGCCGCCAAGTTCGACGGCAAGCCGATGAGCGAGGACAGCAAGCGCGCGATCCACCTGCTGAAGCTGATGTCGTCGATGCCGGCGCCGCGCGACCCGGCCAAACTGGCCGAGCTGACCCAGATCGCCACGCGCATGGAAGGCAGCTATGGCGCCGGCAAGTACTGCACCGATGCCAACGACCCGAACTCCTGCCGGCAGCTGGGCGAGCTGGAGCAGGTGCTGGCACGCAGCCGCGACTACGACAAGCAGCTCGACGCCTGGCAGGGCTGGCACAGCACCACCAAGAACATGCGGGGCGACTATCAGAAGTTCGTCGGCCTGGTGAACGAAGGCGCCAAGGGCATGGGCTTCACCGATGCCGGCCAGATGTGGCGCAGCGGCTATGACATGCCGCCGGAGCAGATCGGCCCGGAAACCGATCGCCTGTGGGAACAGGTCAAGCCGATGTACGAACAGCTGCACTGCTATGCGCGCGCCAAGCTGGACAAGACCTACGGCAAGGACAAGGCCGAAGTGGGCAATGGCCTGATCGCCGCGCACCTGCTGGGCAACATGTGGCAGCAGGACTGGTCCAACCTGTGGGACCAGCTGGAACCATATCCGGGTGCCGGCAGCCTGGACATCACCGCTGCACTGGAAAAGCAGTACCAGACCAACCTGAGCGCGGCGCTGGCCAAGGCCGGCAAGGACGCCAGTGTGGCGGCCCAGTACAAGGCGCAGCGCGAAGCCGAACTGCGCACCGCCAAGCAGATGACCGAGCGCGCGCAGGACTTCTACGTGTCGCTGGGCATGCCGTCACTGCCGCAGTCGTATTGGGAAAAAACCCAGTTCATCAAGCCTGACGACCGCGACGTGGTCTGCCACGCCAGCGCCTGGGACATGAACATGGAAGGCGACGTGCGCACAAAGATGTGCATCAAGCCGAACGAAGAGAATTTCACCACCATCTACCACGAGCTGGGCCACATCTATTACGACCTGGCCTACAACCCGCTGCCGCCGCTGTTCCAGGGCGGTGCCAACGACGGCTTCCATGAAGCGATCGGCGACACCATCGTGCTGGCGATGACGCCCAAGTACCTCAGCTCGATCGGCCTGGTCGACGCGCCGACCGAAAGCCGCGAGGCGGTCATCAACAACCAGATGCGCATGGCGCTGTCGGGCGTGTCGTTCCTGCCATTCGGACTGATGATCGACCGCTGGCGCTGGGGCGTGTTCGATGGCTCGATCACCGCCGACAACTACAACAAGGCATGGTGGGACCTGAAGGCCAAGTACCAGGGCGTGGCCCCGGCCAGCAGCCGTGGCGAAGAATTCTTCGATCCGGGCGCGAAGTATCACGTGCCGGGCAACACCCCGTACACCCGTTACTTCCTGGCGCGCATCCTGCAGTTCCAGTTCTACAAGGGCCTGTGCGACGCCTCGGGGTACAAGGGCCCGCTGCATGAGTGCACCTTCTACGGCAACAAGGAAGCCGGCCAGAAGTACTGGGCGATGCTGAGCAAAGGTGCCAGCCAGCCGTGGCAGGCCACGCTGAAGGAGCTGACCGGCACCGACAAGCTCGATGCCGGCCCGATGATCGAGTACTTCACACCGGTCAACGAGTGGCTGAAGCAGCAGAACGAAGGCCAGATGTGCGGCTGGCAGGCCAACGCGGCCCCGGCGGCGAAATGAGAAAAGGGGCGGGTCCGCGAGGATCCGCCCCTGATGTAGCGCCGGGCCGCGCCCACGTGACCGGTGGGCGCCATTGCAGCGAACGCATCGCCATGCGCGCGGAGCCTTTCGCCAAGCAGTGAGAGTGATTCATGCCCGGCGGCTCTTCATCGCACCGCTGCGCTCGCCGGGCATGGCCCGGCGCTACCCACGGCGGATCAGCTGTTCTTCTTCGCTGCCATCGCCGCGGCCAGCTCGGCCTTGAACTCCTCGAAGGTCTGGCCCTTCTCCTTTGCTTCGGCCTGTGCGGCATCACGAAGTGCATCGGAGTACATCAGGCGCACCGGCGTGCCATTGCGTTCGTGCAGCTCACCGGCCTGCATGATCAGCGCCAGCACCTGCGCAGCGCTCTCGCTGTGGCCGGCGATGCGGCCATCCATGCCCAGCACCCATTCGCCATCGCGGCGAACGACACCGGCCAGCAGGGTGCGCTGCGCGTCGCGCAGTTCGGCATGCGGCTCCACCGGCGACGCCTGCGCGGCTGCCTTGTTGGCGGCCTGCTTTTCCTGGCGACGGCGCTGGTCGCGGCGGGTCTTGGAGCTGGTGGACATGGTGCGGTACCGCTGCGAAGGGGGCGCAAGGATAACGCACCCCGCCCGCAGCGCTGCTTCACGCGTGCTCGATCCAGCACGGTCAGTCCAGCACCTTGCCGTGCCGCCAGTAGCCCATGAAGGTGATCGCGCGGCGGTCCAGCCCGCAGTCGCGGACCAGGTGGCGACGGATCGCCATTACCGCCGCCGCCTCGCCTGCCACCCAGGCATACAGCGGCCCGGCCACGCGGGTATCGGCCTGCTCCCAGAGGATCTGCGTATCGACGTCGATCTCCTCCAGCGCATCGCCGGCAGCCGCGCCCGGGGCCGCTGCCAACCGCGCCTGGACCGCCTGCAGCAACGGCTGTCCATAGGCGGCCCGCCCGCGCGGCAGCCAGACCAGCTCGGCGCTGGAGGGCGCCTTCAGGTGCACGGCATCACCGGCCTGCGCCACCTCCAGCAGCGCCAGCGTGCGCGGCGGATCGACCATGGCCGCCAGTTCCTCGAGGATGCCGGCCACCGCCGGCAGCGCGGTTTCATCCGCCACCAGCAGCACCTGGCCGACTCCCATCGGCGGTTTCCATTCCCAGCCTTCGCTGCTGTCGGCACAGTCGGCATCGGGGGCCAGCAGCACTACGCGGTCGCCCGGGCGAGCGTGGACGGCCCAGCGCGAGGCCGGCCCGGTTTCGCCATGCAGCACGAAATCAACGTCGACCTCGCCCTGCTCGGCACGCAACTGCCGGATCGTGTAGGTGCGCATGGGCGGGCGCTGGTCGTCCGGCAGTGCCCGGTAGCGGGGATACCAGTCCTCGCCGCTGGGCACCGGCGGCACGTCCTGGCCGGGCAAGGGGAAGAACACCTTGATGCGCTGGTCCGGGCCTTCGGTCTTCATCCGCGCCACGTCGGCACCGGTGAATACCATGCGGTCCAGGGAAGGAGAAAGAACGCGGCGCTCCTTCAGCGCCACCTCGAACAGGCGGTAGGTCTGCTGCGCAGCCATGGGGGAACCTCATGCAACGACATCGGATCGGCTGGCTGTCGTGCATCCACGCACCGGCTGGCTGGAGTCCCCAGCCTAGTCCGGTCGTTCCTCGCCGCAAGCGTTACGGGCATCGCGGCGTGCCCTACCCCTGCGCGCTGCTCAATCGCCCGTGCAGGCTGCCTGCGCCGCGCGCTCAAGCCGGTGCTCCCAGTACCAGAACACGAAGCCGGCGCCAAAGAACGCGGCCTGGCCCAGCGCCAGGTGCAGCGGGCTGGCACTGAGCAACGGCGACACCACGCCGGCCACCACGGTGCTGATCATCAGCTGCACGAAGGCCTGCAGCGACGAGGCCAGGCCGCGCTGGTGCGGATACATGTCCAGCACCGCCAGCGCCAGGATCGGGAAGATCAGCGCCATGCCCATGCCGCCCAGGAAGATCGGCAGCACTGCCCACGGCAACACGAACTGCGGCGACAGCGCCACGTAGCCGACATTCAGCAGCGCCGACAGCGCGCACAGGCTGAAACCGATGGCGACCTGGCGGGTGGGCGTGGTGTGCCCGGCCATGCGCCCGGACAGGAACGAGCCGGTGGTCATGCCGCCGATGGTGGGGATGAACAACCAGGCGAAACCGCCCTCGCCCAGGTGCAGGTGCTGCATCACGAACACCGGCGCCGACGAGATGTACAGGAAGATGCCACCGAAGCCGATGCTGCCGGCCAGCGCCAGGCGCAGGAAGCGCGGGTTGAAACCGATGCGCACGTAATCGCGCATCAACGCGTGCGGCGACAACGGCACGCGCGCTTCGACCGGATGGGTCTCCGGCAGGTAGCGTGCAGTGGCTGCCAGCAGGGCCAGCGCGAACACCACCAGGAACCAGAAAATCAGCGGCCAGCCGGCGCCACTGAGCAGGATCCAGCCACCGATGATCGGCGCGATGGCCGGGGCGATGCCGAACAGCATCGACACCTGGCTCATCAGGCGCTGCGCGTCGTGGCCATGGTAGAGATCGCGGATCACCGCGCGGCCGACGATCATGCCGACACCCGCCGACAGGCCCTGCAGCGCGCGGAACGCCAGCAGCGTGGCCAGATCGGTGGACAGCGCACAGCCGACCGAGGCGCCGACGAACACCACCAGGCCACCGAGGATCACCCGCTTGCGCCCCCACGCATCGGACAGCGGGCCATGCGCCAGGCTCATCAGGCCATAGAACAGCAGGTACACGCTGATGGTCTGCTGCACCGCCACCTCGTCCACCGACAGGCGCTGCGCCAGCTGCGGGAACGCGGGGAAGATGGTATCGATCGAGAACGGGCCGAACATGGCCAGGCCGGCAAGCAGCAGGGCCATGCGGCGGGTGGAGGGAGCAACGGCGGCGGTCATGAAGGAAGCGTCCGGCAGGGCCATGCGCGGCACGCACGGCGGGCGCCGGTCCCGCTGCAACGGGGACGGCGCCAGATGAATTCGGGTATCCGCCCATCATAGGTGGGGATTGCGCCCGATGCCATGCAGCGGTGCACAAAACGCACGGCCGGGCCATCGGCCATTCAGCCGCGGGCCCGCGCCGGGGCGCGGCCAGCGGGCCCGCAACGGGCTATAATCGGCGGGCAACACGGTGGGAGAAGCGGAACACCGCTGCCGAAGGCGCAACGCCCGTAATCGCTCAGGCCCGATACCACCCGTAACAGAACTCTGGAGAGACCGGTTCGATCCGGCGCCGAAGGGGCACGAAGCCGCGGTTTTCCGCGCTTCCAAACTCTCAGGCAAAAGGACAGAGGGGCGCCCCGCAGACCGCCGACCGGCGGCTTGTGCCCGTGCGTGTGCCCTTTCCTGACGGATCCTTCGCCATGTCCCAGAACACCCCTTCCCTGCGTGAGCTCGAGCACCACAATGCGTTCGTCGAGCGCCACATCGGCCCCAACGATGCCGAGATCGCGCAGATGCTCGACGTCGTCGGCCACGCGTCGCTGGATGCGATGACCGATGCCATCGTGCCGGCCAAGATCAAGTCGCCGGCGCCGCTGGCGCTGCCGGAGTCGATGACCGAAGTGCAGGCACTGGCGAAGATCCGTGCGATCGCCGACAAGAACACCGTGCTGCGCAGCTTCATCGGCCAGGGTTACTACGGTACCCACACGCCGAACGTGATCCTGCGCAACATCCTGGAAAACCCGGCGTGGTACACCGCCTACACCCCGTACCAGGCGGAAATCTCGCAGGGCCGCATGGAAGCGCTGATCAACTTCCAGACCCTGTGCGCCGACCTGACCGGCATGGAAATCGCCAACGCCTCGCTGCTGGACGAAGCCACCGCCGCCGCCGAAGCGATGACCCTGGCCAAGCGTTCGGCCAAGTCGAAGTCGGACACCTTCTTCGTGCACGATGCCGTGCACCCGCAGACCCTGGAACTGCTGCGCACCCGCGCCGAGCCCATGGGCATCGTGCTGCGCGTCGGCACCCCGGCCGAGGCACTGGAAGCAGAAGCCTTCGGCCTGCTGCTGCAGTACCCGGACACCTTCGGCCAGGTCGGCGACTACAAAGCGCTGGTCGATGCCGTGCACGCACGCGGCGGCCTGGTGGCCGTGGCCACCGACCTGCTGGCCCTGACCCTGCTGGCTGCCCCGGGCGAATGGGGCGCGGACATCGTGGTCGGCAACAGCCAGCGTTTCGGCGTGCCGTTCGGCTTCGGTGGCCCGCACGCCGCCTTCATGGCCTGCCGTGACGCCTACAAGCGCTCGATGCCGGGCCGCCTGATCGGCGTTTCGGTCGATGCCCAGGGCAATCCGGCATACCGACTGACCCTGCAGACCCGCGAGCAGCACATCCGCCGCGAGAAGGCCACCTCCAACATCTGTACCGCACAGGTGCTGCTGGCAGTGATGGCCTCGATGTATGCGGTCTACCATGGCCCGGAAGGCCTGACCCGCATCGCCCGCCGCACCCACCGCCTGGCCGCCATCCTGGCAGCGGCACTGCGCAACGCCGGCGTACAGGTCGGTGGCGACTTCTTCGACACCCTGCACGTCACCGGCGTGCACGCCGATGAGATCCACGCCAAGGCACGCGCCGCCGGTTACAACCTGCGCGCGATCGACAGCGACTCGGTCGGCATCAGCCTGGACGAGACCGCCACCCGCGCCGACGTGGTCGCGCTGGCCGCCGTGTTCGGCGCGCAGGCCGACATCGATGCGCTGGACGCAAGCACCGCCGACGCGCTGCCGGCCGGCCTGCTGCGCCAGTCCGCGTTCCTGACCCATCCGGTGTTCAACACCCACCACAGCGAGCACGAACTGCTGCGCTACCTGCGTTCGCTGGCCGACAAGGACCTGGCGATGGACCGCACGATGATCCCGCTGGGTTCGTGCACCATGAAGCTCAACGCCACCGCCGAGATGATCCCGGTGACCTGGCCGGAGTTCTCGCAGATCCATCCGCTGGTGCCGGCTGACCAGGCGCTGGGCTACAAGGAACTGATCGACACGCTGGAAGCGATGCTGGTCGAATGCACCGGCTACGACGCGGTCAGCCTGCAGCCGAACTCCGGCGCGCAGGGTGAGTACGCCGGCCTGCTGGCGATCCGTGCCTACCACCGCTCGCGCGGCGAGGGCCATCGCGACATCTGCCTGATCCCGGATTCGGCGCACGGCACCAACCCGGCCTCGGCGCAGATGTGCGGCATGAAGGTGGTGGTCACCAAGACCGATGCCAACGGCAATGTCGATGTGGAAGACATCCGCCTCAACGCCGAGAAGTACAGCGACCGCCTGGCCGCGATCATGATGACCTACCCGTCCACGCACGGCGTGTTCGAGGAAGAGGTGGTCGAGATCTGCGAGATCATCCACAAGCACGGCGGCCAGGTGTACACCGACGGCGCCAACATGAACGCCCTGGTCGGCGTGGCCAAGCCCGGCAAGTGGGGTTCGGACGTTTCGCACCTGAACCTGCACAAGACCTTCTGCATTCCGCACGGCGGTGGCGGCCCGGGCGTTGGCCCGTGCGCGGTCAAGGAACACCTGGCCCCGTTCCTGCCGGGCAAGCTGGGTGACAACGGCCCGGTCGGCATGGTCAGCGCCGCCAGCTTCGGCAGCGCCTCGATCCTGCCGATCAGCTGGATGTACATCGCGATGATGGGCCGCGAAGGCCTGCGCAAGGCCACCCAGGTCGCGCAGCTCAACGCCAACTACATCGCCAAGCGCCTGGCGCCGCACTTCAAGACGCTGTACACCGGCCGCAACGGCCTGGTGGCGCACGAGTGCATCCTCGACGTGCGCCCGCTGGAGAAGACCAGCGGCATCGGTGCCGAGGACGTCGCCAAACGCCTGATCGACTTCGGCTTCCACGCCCCGACCCTGAGCTTCCCGGTGGCCGGCACGCTGATGGTCGAGCCGACCGAGAGTGAGTCGCTGCACGAGCTGGACCGCTTCATCAACGCCATGATCCAGATCCGAGAGGAAATCAGCGCGATCGAAGACGGCCGCCTGGACCGCGAGGACAACCCGCTGAAGAACGCGCCGCACACTGCCACCGCAGTGACCGCCAGCGAGTGGACCCACGCCTACCCGCGCGAACTGGCTGCCTTCCCGCTGGCCAGCCTGAAGCAGAGCAAGTACTGGCCGCCGGTGGCACGCGTCGACAACGTGTACGGCGACAAGAACGTGATGTGCGCCTGCATCCCGGTCGATGCCTACAAGGACGATGAAGTCGAAGCGTGATTGACGGAACGGCCCGCGCAAGCGGGCCGTTTTCGTTTACGGTAGCGCCGGGCCATGCCCGGCGAGCGCAGCGGCTGAACCGATCACGGGTCCGGCATCTGCCCCAGGCTCAACTGCCAGGACACACCGAACCGGTCCTGCACCCAGCCGTAGCGGTTGCTGAAATCGTACTCGCCCACCGGCATCAGCCAGTGGCCGCCCTCGCCCAGCACGCGTGCCGCGCGCTCGAACTGCTCGGCGCCGGAGCACTCGACGAACAGCGAGATCGACGGGCTGAAGGTGAAATCGTGCACGTCCAGGCTGTCAAAGCACAGGTAGTGGGTGCCACCGAGCAGGAAGATGGCCTGTCGGACCTGCCCGGGCACGCCGGCACCGGCGCCGTCCGGATGGCGCTGCATTGCCAGCAGGCGGAAATCGGCGAAGGCCTCGGCGTACAGGGCCAGGGCGGCCTCGGCCTGGCCGGTGAACATCAGGAAGGGGCGACTGCGCAGCATGCGGTACTCCCGGTCGACGGGCCGCTGGCGGCCCACCTGCGCACAGTGCCACGCGGAGTGTGTGCCTGTTGTAGAGCCGAGCCCATGCTCGGCTGGCGATCGCGCAAACAGCAGCCTCGACCGTAGGGTCGGCTCTACAGAATCACGCCTCGCGCATGCGCCGCGCGATGGCGCTGCCGGCGGCGATCGTGGCGGTCAGCGCAACCATCGACAGGAACTGCAGACGGGTGTGCGCCTCGCTCAGCAGCAGGCCGAAGATCAGCGCCAGGATGCCCAGCGCGCACACGGTCAGCCACGGGAAGCCCGCCATGCGGAACGGCAGCCGGGTACCCAGGCGATCCGCGCGGCGGCGCAACACCAGTTGTGAGACCAGCGACAGCGTCCACACCAGCAGGCAGGTCGAACCGACGATGTTCAGCAGCACCGGCAGCACCCGGTCCGGGAACAGCAGTTCCATCACCGTGGCGGCGAAACCGAACAGGACGCTGGCCAGCACGGCGATGACCGGCACCTGGCGCGGATCGGTCCAGCCCAGCACGGCCGGGGCTTCACGTCGCTGCGCCAGCGAATACATCATGCGCGAGGCGCCGTAGAGGTTGGCATTGAGCGCCGACAGCAGCGCGATCACAGCGATCAGGGTGATGGCGGTGCCGGCACCCGGAATACGGGCAATGTCCAGCACCGCGGCGAAGGGCGACTTCAGCGCCTCGCTGGTCCACGGCACCACGGCGATGATCACGCTCAGCGAGCCGATGTAGAACACCAGGATGCGCCACGCCACGGTGCGGATGGCACGGGCGATGCTGCGCTCCGGATCTTCGGTCTCCGCCGCCGCAACGGCCACGATCTCGGTGCCGCCGAAGGCAAACACCACCACCAGCAACGCCGCGCCGATCCCGGCCAGGCCCTTCGGCGCAAAACCACCATGCTCGGTGAAGTTGCTCAGCCCAGGCGAGGTCACCTGCGGGAGCCAACCCATCAGCAGCGCCACACCGATGGCAATGAACGCCAGGATCGCCGCCACTTTCAGGATGGCGAACCAGAATTCGAACTCGCCGAAGTTCCTCACCCCGAGCAGGTTGATCGCGGTGAAGAACAGCATGAAGGCCAGCGCCGCCATCGGTACAGGTACTGCTGGCCAGACCGTGGCCAGCAGACCGGCCGCTCCCACCGCCTCGGCGGCGATCACGATCACCAGCTGCACCCACCACAACCAGCCGACGGTGGCACCGGCGGTGGCGCCCATGGCATCGGCGGCATAGACCGAGAACGCGCCGCTGGTCGGTTTGGCCGCCGCCATTTCGCCCAGAGCGTTCATCACGATGATCACCAGCGCGCCGGCGACCAGATACGACACCAGGACCGCCGGACCGGCCGCCTGCACACCTACGCCCGAGCCGAGGAACAGGCCGGCGCCGATGGCGCTGCCCAGGCCCATCATGATCAGCTGGCGGGGCTTGAGCGAATGTCCGAGGCGGGACGGCGAAGCGGTCGGAATCGAGTTGGGCATCGGCAGGGCTGGCGGCGGGCTACAGGGGCGACACCTTACCCTGTCCCATGCCTGCGGGGATAGGCACAGCGCAGCAGGCGGCTCAGGCCAGTGCCGGCTCTCCGACACTGCCACCAATACGGGCGCGGTAGGCACGCGGCGAGAAACCGGTTTCAGCCTTGAACTTGCGGGTAAAGGCGCTCTGGTCGCTGAAACCGCAGGCCTGGCCGATGCTGGCGATGCTCTCGTCACCGTGCAGCAGGTGCATGGCCATCTGGATCCGCAGCCGGGTCAGCACCTGCTGCGGGGTCATCTGGAACACCTTGCGGAAGCTGCGCTCCAGCTTGGACAGCGAGAAGCCGGTGATGTCCAGCAGGGTCTGCATGCGCACGTTCTCGGCGTAGTGCGCGTTGAGGTGGGCCAGCGCCAGCCGCAGCTGCTCGTACTGGGTGCCGAGGCTGTCCTTCTGGCCCAGGTCGCGGGAAATGCCGATCAGGCCCTCGATGGCGCCATCGACCAGCAGCGGGCGCTTGCAGGTCAGGCACCAGCCCGGTTCGCGGTTGGCGAACAGGTGCAGCTCCATCAGGTTCTCGATCACCTCGCCGGACAGCACGCGGGCATCCTGGTCGACATAGTCCGCGCTGAGGCCGGTCGGGTAGATCTCGGCCGCGGTCCGCCCGATCACGTCCTTGCGCGCGCGCAGGCCCAGCCGTCGCAGCATGGTCTGGTTGACGTGGGTGTACCGCCCCTGGCGGTCCTTGATGAAGAACAGCACGTCCGGGATGGCGTCGAACAAGGCTTCGATGTCGGCGGGCTCGACTCGCATGCGGCAAGCATACCCGAGCCCGCTTTTGCCCGTACGTTCACCTTTGCCGGACCGGGGTTTAACGGGCTCGGTTCCAGTGTCGTGGTTCCCTTTGACGATCCGGAGCCACCCTCCATGGCCGCCAGCAAGCAGACCGGCAAGCGCGCAACCACCCCGCCCGAAAGCCACCCACGGGGCAATGGCGATGAGCTCCACCAGCAGGCCGGGGGCAGCCATCCGGTGATGACCACCGATCAGGGCATCCCGGTGGCAGACAACCAGAACTCCCTGCGACAGGGGCCTCGGGGGCCCACGCTGCTGGAAGACTTCATCCTCCGCGAGAAGATCACCCACTTCGATCACGAACGCATTCCCGAGCGCATCGTGCATGCACGTGGCAGCGCAGCACATGGCTACTTCGAGTTGACCCGGTCACTGGCCGCCCATACCCGCGCGCGCATCCTGACCGAGGTAGGGGTGAAGACACCCGTATTCACCCGTTTCTCGACCGTGGCCGGTGGCGCAGGCTCGGTGGATACCCCGCGCGACGTGCGCGGCTTCGCGGTCAAGTTCTATACCAGGGAGGGCAACTGGGACCTGGTCGGCAACAACATTCCGGTGTTCTTCATCCAGGACGCCATGAAATTCCCGGACCTGGTGCACGCAGTGAAGATGGAACCGGACCGTGCCTTCCCGCAGGCCGCCTCGGCCCACGACACCTTCTGGGACTTCATTTCGCTGATGCCCGAGTCGATGCACATGATCATGTGGGCAATGAGCGACCGTGCCATTCCGCGCTCGCTGCGCATGATCGAAGGCTTCGGCGTGCACAGTTTCCGCCTGCTGAACGAGGCAGGCGAGTCGACCTTCGTCAAATTCCATTGGCGGCCAAAGCTGGGCATCCAGTCAACGGTCTGGGACGAAGCGCTGAAGCTGCAGTCAGCCGACAATGACTTCCATCGCCGCGACCTGTTCGAGGCCATCCAGCGCGGCGACTTTCCCGAATGGGAGCTGGCGGTGCAGTTGTTCACCGAAGAAGAAGCCGACGCATTCCCGTTCGATCACCTGGACCCGACCAAGATCATTCCCGAATCGCTGGTGCCGTTGCAGGTGATCGGGCGCATGGTGCTGGACCGTTGGCCCGACAACTTCTTCGCCGAGACCGAACAGGTGGCGTTCTGCCCGGCCAACGTGCCGCCGGGCATCGACTTCAGCAACGACCCACTGCTGCAGGGCCGCCTGTTCTCCTACCTGGACACCCAACTGCTGCGCCTTGGCGGCCCGAATTTCCACCAGATCCCGGTGAATGCCCCGAAGTGCCCATTCGCCAATCATCAGCGCGACGGCCACATGCAGATGCAGGTGCCCAAGGGCCGCGTCGCCTATGATCCCAGCTCGCTGCAGGAGGACTCACCGCGTGAGACGCCTGCGGGTTTCCGCAGCCACGCCAGCGCCGACGATGGCCGCAAGGGCCGTACCCGCGCGGAGAGTTTCGCCGACCACTACAGCCAGGCCCGCATGTTCTTCCGCAGCCTTGAAACGCCGGAGCAGGCGCACCTGGCATCGGCGCTGGTGTTCGAGTTGTCCAAGGTGGAAACGCTGAAGGTGCGGGTACGTACCGTCAGCCACCTGCGCAACATCGATGACTCACTGGCGCGGCGCGTGGCCGATGGTCTGGCCTTGCCCGCCCTGCCCGACCCGGCACCCACCGCCACCCCGGCGCGGGACATGCCTCCCGCTCCCGAGGTGCGTGTGATCGGACGCAACAAGCCTACCCTGCAGGGTCGCTGTATCGGCATTCTGTTCGACGAAGGCTCCGACGCCCGCATCATTGCCAGCCTGAGCAAGGCAGCCAGGAAAGCAGGTGCAGACGTGAAGCTGGTCGCGCCCAAAGTCGGTGGCGCCACGCTGAGCGATGGCGCGATGCAGGCGGCGGATGGGCAACTGGCAGGCACGCCATCGGCTGTGTTCGATGCGGTGGCCGTGGTGCTGAGCGTAGACGCATCAAAGGCGTTGTCGAAAGAGAGCGCCGCGCTGGAGTTCGTCAGCCAGGCGTGGGCACACCTGAAGGCCATCGCCAGCGACGCGGGAGGCCAAGCGCTGCTGAAGGCGGCGCGGGTCGGCAACGATGCCGGCATCGTCGAAGCGGAAGACGCCAAGGCATTCCTGGCGGCGGCCGCCACCCGCCAGTGGGCGCGTGAGCCCAAGCTGCGCCTGCTGGCCTGACCACAACGACAGGAGAATCGTCATGCCCCGTGGTGACAAATCCGCATATACCGAAAAGCAGAAGCGCCAGGCCGAGCACATCGAGGAAAGCGAACGTGATCGCGGCGCGAGTGAAGGCACCGCCGAGCGCATTGCCTGGGCCACCGTGAACAAGCAGGACGGCGGCGGCAAGCGTAGCGGCAGTGCACGCAAGGGCGCGAAGAAAGCGACCAGCAAGAAGGCTGCCAAGAAGGCGCCTGCCAGGACGTCGGCCACAAAGAAGGCCGCAACCAAGACGACGGCGGCGAAGAAGGCGCCTGCGAAGAAGGCGCCTGCGAAGAAGGCACCTGCGAAGAAGGCGGTGGCGAAGAAGGCACCGGCTCGCAAGACCGCGCCAAAGAAGGCCGCAAAGAAGACGGCGAACAAGGCTGCGGCCAAGAAGGCGGGTACGGCCGCCTCGCGGAGCGCCGCCGCGCAGAAGGCAGCCAAGACGCGGGCCGCGAAGAAGACCGTGCGCAAGGCGGCGGCGAAGAAAGCTGCGCGTAACCGCGCGCGCGGCTGAAGCGTTGGTCAGGAGGGGAGCGTCCTCATCCATGCGGCAACTTCGGCTGCGGCTGCGTCAGCACGGGCCTGCAGCGGTAGATGGGGCCCTTCCAGCGTAATACGGCCGCTCAAGGCGGCCGTATTCCTGTCACTGCACTGGCAGCCCGCTCAGGCTGCGCGACGGGGCACAGCAGAGACCGCCGCGCCTTCCATCTTGAATACCGACACCGACGTGGTCAGTGCATGCGCCTGTTCCTCCAGCGCGCGGCTGGCGGCAGTGGCTTCTTCCACCAGCGCAGCGTTCTGCTGGGTCACCTGGTCCATCTGCACCACCACCTGGTTGACCTGCTCGATGCCGGCGGCCTGTTCCTTGCTGGCCGCTGCGATGTCGCTCATCAGCTGGGTGGTGCGCGAGCTGGCCTGGGCCACGCGGGCGATCGCGGCTTCCGATTCAACAGTGACGGCCAGGCCACTCTTCACCTTTGCAGCGGCGTCTTCGATCAGCTCCTTGATTTCCTTGGCGGCGACACCGGCACGCTGCGCGAGCGTACGCACCTCGCTGGCGACCACCGCAAAGCCCCGCCCCTGCTCGCCCGCGCGCGCGGCTTCCACTGCAGCATTCAGCGCCAGGATGTTGGTCTGGAACGCGATGCCGTCGATCACCGTGGAGATTTCCGAGATGCGTGCCGAGGACTGATCAATCTCGCCCATCACCGATGCCATCTGTGCCATCGCCTGCTCGGTCTCGCGCACGGCGGCGCCGGCAGCGTGCGCTTCGCTGTCGGCCTGACGCGCCAGTTCGGCGTTCTGGCGTACGGTGGAGGTCAGCTCCTCCATCGACGCGGCCGCTTCTTCCAGATTGGCCGCCTGCTGCTCGGTTCGACGCGACAGGTCGTTGTTGCCAGCGGCCAGTTCCTGCGCCGCGTTGTTGATGCTGTCGGCAGCCACCTGGATGCCGCGGACGATGCCGGTCAGCTGCGCGGTGGTGGTGTTGGCATCGTCGCGCATGCGCGCGAACACGCCTTCGTACTCGCCCTCCATGCGTGCGGTCAGGTCGCCATGCGAGATCGCGCGCAGCACGTCGGAAACATCGGCGATGCTGGCCTGCGAACTGGCCATCATGCCGTTGAGGTGCTCGACCATCGTCTTGAACTGGTACTGGAAGGCCCCGGCATCGCCACGCATGCTGAAATCGCCGGCGCGTGCGGCACGGGCCAGTTCATCGATCTGCGCGTTGATCGCCATCAGGCTCTGCTTCACCGCGGCCAGGGTGCGGGTCAACGTGCCCTTTTCGCCCGGGTAGTCCGGCAGGTCGCGGCTGAGGTCACCGATGGCGTAACGCTGCATTACTTCAGCCATCAGCAGTTCCACCTGCACGTGCGATTCGACCAGGCTGTTGGTGGCCTGCACCATGCGGCCGAAATCGCCGGGGAACGCGCTGGCGTCCATGCGATAGCGGATTGCGCCGGCCTCGTGCTGTTCCGCCATCTGCAACTGCGCGCCGATCGCCGCCTGCACACTCTGGCGCACGCTGGCCATCGCCTCACCCAGCTGGGTCAGCTCGTCGCGGCCACCGAGGCGGAACTCCTGGTCCAGCTGCCCCTTGGACAGGCGCTCGGCCAGGTTCACCGCGCGCGCCAGCGGACCGGTCAGGCTGCGGCCGATCATCACCGAGGCGCCGATGCCAGCAAGCAGCGCAACGCCGCCCAGCACCAGCAACTGCAGCAGGCTGCGCTCGCCCAGGCGGATCGCCTCGGCGGCAGCCTCACGGCTTTCCTTCTCCTCGAAGTCCACGCCATCGGACAGCGCCTTGTTCCAGCCGTTGGCGGCGTCCTGCACCGGGCCCAGGGTCAGCGCCACGGCACCGGGATAATCGCCCTGCTCCATCAGTTCGCTGGTCTGCTTGTTGAGCGGGCGAGCAACGGCTCGCTTGGCGGCGATGGTTTCAGCGATGGCCTTGCCTTCGGCGTCACTGGGCAGCGCCTGGTAGGCGCTCCAGCTGGCCTCGTAGCGCTTGACGAGATCAGCAATGCGCTTCTCGTCGCTGGTGCGGTGATCACCCTGGCGGATCAGCATCTCGCGGCGCACCACCATCATCTGGTTGTTGGCATCAAGCATCTGCGACAACAGGCGCACCTTGGCCACGCTGACGTCGACCACCTGCTGCATCGCGCGCTTCTGCACGACACTGGCAGTGGCGCCGGTGGCCACCACGGCGGCAACCAGCAGCAGCAACAGGCCAAAGCCCAGCCCAAGACGCCAGGCAACCCTGACGTTCCTCAAGTAGTTCATGGGGGTATCCAAAACGGGGGGATGCGCCCTTATCGGCGGCACGGCAGGCAATCTTGATCGCCATCCACCAATGGCGTCGGCCACTGTTCACCTTGGTGAGTCGCCGTCCCAGTGGCACCTGCCGGTGCAAACCGGCCGCAATGACATGCCTGCTCATGCGGGCATCAGATCCCTTTCACGGTGGCTCGGCGCCGTCTACGGGCAAGGTGGTGGCGTTCCCTGCTGGAGTCCCCGATGCCGTTACCCATGCCCCGATCCGCCCTGCTCGCTCTCTCGCTGCTGGCATCACCTGCCTTCGCGCAGGCGCCGCCGCCTGGCCTGCCTGCCCCCATTGCCGAGAAGGCAGGACCGGACACCGCACCCCGCTCTGTCCTGCACGCCCAGGTGCTGCTGGATCGCGCGAATTTTTCCCCCGGCCAGATCGATGGCGAAGTGGGCAGCAACCAGCGGCGCGCGGTGTCGGGCTTCCAGGCGGCGCATGGGCTGAGCGTAACGGGTGAACTGGATGACGCTACCTGGAAGGCCCTGCAGGCCGATACGATCACGCCGCTGGCAAGCTACACGCTCACGGCTGAAGATGTTGCCGGCCCGTTCCAGCCCATACCGAAAGGGCCCGCCGCACAGGCCAAGCTGAAGTCGCTGGGCTTCAGCAGCGTGGAAGAAGGCCTGGGCGAGCGCTTCCACGCCTCCCCTGAGCTGCTGAAGGCACTCAATCCCGGCGTCGATCTGGCCAAGGCCGGCAGCCGCATCCAGGTGCCCAACATCGGAACGGGGGCCTTGCCGAAGGCGGCGAAGATCGTGGTCGACAAGTCCGACTCCACACTTCAATTGCTGGATGCGCAGGGCAAAGTGATCGCACAGGTGCCTGTCTCATCCGGCAGCCAGCACGATCCGCTGCCGATCGGCGAATGGAAGATTCTCGGCGTGTATCGCGACCCGCCGTTCCACTACAACCCGAAGCTGTTCTGGGATGCGCGCAAGGGCGAAAAGAAGGCGACGCTGCCGCCTGGCCCGAACAATCCGGTCGGACGGGTCTGGATCGACCTGTCCAAGCCACACTACGGCCTGCATGGCACGCCCGAGCCCGGCCATGTCGGCAAGACCGAGTCGCATGGCTGCGTGCGCATGACCAACTGGGATGCGCTGCGCGTGGCCGATGCGGTGGATACTTCGGTGCCCGTGGTGATGCAGGAGTGAGCCGATGCGTCTTTCGCAGCTGATCGTGCTGGGCGTGCTGCTGGGCGTGGGGGGGGGCTGGTGGCTGCACCACGATGCGGGTGAGCCGGCGGCGGTTTCCCCGCCCGCAGTGCAACCTGCGGTGGCTGCGGTTGCAACGCCGCGCGTAGGCGCTCCGGCTCCCACGGCCGTGTCGCCGTCCAGCGCCACCAATGCGCCAACCGGCCTGCTGCTGCCGGTGCAGGGCATCCAGGCGTCGCAGCTGCGCGATACCTTCACCGATGCACGCAGCGAGGGCCGCGTGCACGATGCCATCGACATCATGGCCGATGCGGGTACTCCGGTACTCGCGGTGGCCGACGGCACGGTAGAAAAGCTGTTCGACAGCAAGCGCGGTGGCCTGACGATTTATCAGTTCGAGCCCAGTGGACGCTGGTGCTACTACTACGCGCACCTGCAGCGCTATGCCGATGGCCTGGCCGAGAAGCAGGTGATCAAGCGCGGGGAGGTGATCGGCTACGTCGGCAGCACCGGTAACGCCAGCGCCGACGCGCCGCATCTGCATTTTGAGGTACACGTGCTGGGGCCGGAGAGGCAGTGGTGGAAGGGGGAATCGATCAACCCCTACCCATTGCTGCGAGCAGCCGGACGCTGACGCGTCAGCCGATCACGCTGCATGCGGCGCGCAGGCCTTCCTGCAGCCTGTTCACTTCGGCCATCCATTCGTCCAACGAGTCGGATTCCTCTTTCAATTCCCGCAGTTCACAGTCCTCGGCCTGTACACGCTGGACAGCGAGTTGTGCAAGCAACAACATCGCTGACGATGGCACCTGATTGCATGCCTTGACCCAAGCGAGTAACGCTTCTTCCTCGGCAATGGCAGCCGTCGGCTGGCCCAACAGTGCCAGCACCACCTCTGCAGCCGCGACCGCCCTGCCCGCTTCAGGTGCCTCTAGGTAATCATTGGGGGTGATAGCCGCGCGCAGCGCTTCCTCCACTATCGAGAGATCCGTGCATTCCGTCAGATCGCAGGCCAGATCGCAGGCATCGTCATTATCAAATGAACCGTGTCCCCATGCGCCCATGTGATTGCTCCTAATTGGCAGGCAGATACCGTGCAGGACCCGCACGGTAGTCATCCATCATGCTGCTGGCGACGAGTCTCCGCTAGCGCAAGCTGCATGCAAGACGCCATGCGTGGCGGCAGCCATTGGCACGCGGCGATCCCCGGCAGACTCCCGCCTGTCGTCCCGTGTTGATTTAAGGTGAAAAGCGACAAGATCCTGTTCAGACCGATGAAGCGCCGTGGTCGCGTAGAGACTGGATTCTCCGCAACCAACAGTGCCGCGCGCACTGCAGCGACGCTCCACCCGCGCATGAAGACCAACGGCAGGTCGATGCGGCTGAATTGAACCGCCCTTTGACGTCAGCGCAGAAGGACCGGCGGGTTGTTACCCGGTATGGGCATGATCCTACCCCTCTCGGGCAAGTTTCCGGTGATCCATGAGTGCCACCACACTGGGTCTGGGACTACCTCGCGGGAGTGCGGCGCTGCCAGCGCCGCAAGGTGAACGTGAACACCGCCAAGGCAGCCCCCGGAATCAGCAGGAACAGCGCCGCCACCTTCCAGAAGAAGAACGGCCACAGCCAGACGTAGTCCAGGTCGGTCAGCTTCAGTAGATCCAAGGGTGGCTGCAGCTCGATGTCTGCCGCGCGCCCCTCGAGCGCAGGGTCCACCTCCAGCACGGTTACCCGCAGCCATGAACGGCCACGTGGCAATGCATCGCCGCGGCCATAACCAAAGTAGGACGCCATGAGGCCGCTGGATTCAACCGATGCCAGTCTGCGGTTGATGCCTTGCCCGGCCACTCCCGAACGCTCTTCTGCGCGGAAGTCTCCATGATCGGTGGGAGTATCGATGCGCAGCAGCACTTCAGGGTCAGCCTCAGTACCGTCCGCGGCATAGCGCAGGCGCAGCCGCAGTGGGTCATCGATGAGGCGGTAGACCGTCACCTCAGCCGTCGCGCCCGGGCTCAGCAGCAGCGGCAGGGTCTGGGTGCGCGAGGCCAGATGATTGGCGATGGCGCCCAGCGCCAGCACCACGCAGGCGACGCCCCACAGGCTCCACAACACCCACAGGGTGATCCGCACCACGGTCTCGCCTTTCACGCTGGCATCCTGGTCATCGCTTCGCTTCCTTGCCGGCACTGGACTGGCGACACAGTAACGAAAAAGCCCCGCGTTCGCGGGGCTTCTTCCTTCTGCGACGCCAGGCAGGGCCCAGCGCTACCGGTCTCTCACTCAGGCAAACGGATCCTGCAGGACCATGGTGTGGTCGCGGTCCGGGCCGGTCGAAACGATGCTGATCGGGCAGCCGGCCAGTTCTTCCAGCGAACGCAGGTAGGCGCGTGCCGCCGGCGGCAGCTCGTCCCACTGGGTGATGCCGTGGGTGTTCTCGCTCCAGCCCGGGAACTCCAAGTACACCGGGGTGCATTCTTCCCAGCCCTGCGCGTCCAGCGGCGCGTACTCGGTGCGCTTGCCGTTGTATTCGTAGGCGATGCAGACCTTCAGCTTTTCCATGCCGTCCAGCACGTCCAGCTTGGTGATGCACAGGCCGCTGATGCCGTTGATGGCCACGGCGCGCTTCAGCGCGACGATGTCCATCCAGCCGCAGCGACGCGGGCGGCCGGTCGAAGCGCCGTACTCGGCGCCGCGGTCACGGATGCCCTGGCCGACTTCGTCGTCCAGTTCGGTCGGGAACGGGCCGCCGCCGACGCGGGTGGCGTACGCCTTGGCAATGCCCAGCACGTAGTCGATCGAATCGGCGCCGACGCCGGAACCGGCCAGCGCACCACCGACGGTGGTGTTGGAGCTGGTGACGTACGGGTAGGTGCCGTGATCGATGTCCAGCAGCGCACCCTGCGCGCCTTCGAACAGCACGCGCTTACCCTGCTTGCGCAGGTCGTGCAGGATGCCGGCCACGTCGGACTTCATCGGCTGCACGTATTCGCCGAAGGCCAGCGCCTCGTCGAAGGTCTTCTGGAAGTCGACCGCATCGGTGTTCAGATACTTGGTCAGCACGAAGTTGTGGTAGTCCAGCGCAGTGCGCAGCAGTTCTTCCAGCTGCTTCGGGTAGTGCAGGTCGGCGATGCGGATGCCGCGGCGCGCCACCTTGTCTTCGTAGGCCGGGCCGATGCCACGGCCGGTGGTGCCGATTGCCTTGCCACCGGCAGCGCGCTCGCGCGCCTGGTCCAGGGCGATGTGGTACGGCATGATCAGCGGCGCGGCCGGGGAGATCTTCAGGCGCGAACGCACTTCCACGCCGGAGCCTTCCAGCTCGGCGATTTCCTTCTGCAGCGCGGCCGGCGAGATCACCACGCCATTGCCGATCAGGCACAGCGCGTCGTCACGCAGGATGCCCGACGGGATCAGGTGCAGGACGGTCTTCTTGCCGTTGATGACCAGGGTGTGGCCTGCATTGTGGCCGCCCTGGAAGCGCACGACGGCGCCGATTTCCTCAGTGAGCAGATCGACGATCTTGCCCTTGCCTTCATCGCCCCACTGGGCACCCAACACTACGACAGACTGACCCATGACGGGCTCCTCGATTTGTAGCGGCCATCGGGGCCGCGGACGGGTAAACCGTGGCGGGGCTGGCCAGCACCTGGAGGGCGGCTCCAAACGGGGAGCGGCCGGCGATGGAAGGCCCAGACACGGAAAAAGCCGGACGGGGAGGCCCGTCCGGCTTTTGTGCATTATCCGGGTTTCCGGGGTCGGGTGCCACCTTTCCGACGGACGGCTTCACCGGCCGGTCAGCCG